>JARCMA010000030.1 GCA_030248405.1 Microcoleus sp. MP8IB2.171 | reverse complement strand
TGTACAAGATTTAACGGATGTCAGAAAGAGGGAAGAAGGAAGTTCGGCAACGAGCACTGTACAAGATTTAACGGATGTCAGAAAGAGGGAAGAAGGAAGAGAGAAGTTTTTAAACAATTCCCCATTCCCGATGCCCAATGCCCAATTCCCAATGGCCAATTCCATAGAAACTATTACGGTATTGGAAACACAAATTGATGATTTGAGTCCGCAGGCGATCGGCTATGTTTTTGATGCTTTGTTTGCCGCCGGAGCTCTGGATGTTTTTACTGCCCCAATTGTGATGAAAAAGTCGCGCTTGGGGGTTTTGCTAACTGCGATTTGTCATCCCGAATTTCAGGATGCTTGCGAAGCAGTTATCTTTCGCGAAACTACTACTCTGGGAATTAGGCGATCGACTCAACAAAGAACGATTTTACACCGGGAAATCCAGACAGTTCAAACAGAATACGGCGAAGTGCAAATAAAAGTTGCGAAGTCTGGACAAACGATTGTTAATGTACAGCCGGAATACGAAGATTGCGCGGAAATTGCCAGACTTAAAAATATTAGCTGGCGGGAAGTTCACCGCTTGGCGCTGCAAAGTTGGTACGATCGCACTTAATCAATTACAGTGACTTACAAGAGGAATTTAGTCCCTGACGGGCTGACAACCCGTCAGACCCAGCAGGCTGGAGGAATATCTAAATCAGAGGAATCAAAGCCTCTGATATCGGTTTTGAGATGGCGAGATAAATTCAGCTTTTTCGTCAATTCAGACGTAGTTTAGTTTTTGGCTAATTAAACTAATATTTAAGCACACTAAGTACGGAAACCCCAAGAGTACCCGTCCCCATCACTCGGGGCAACCGCAGCAACCTTTTTCTTCAAGCTATTATAGAAACATACTTCATTCCCGATCGCATTATGGTTGCTTTACCCGATCGCCCATCGATGAGTGCAGAAGAATACCTGGCTTGGGAACCCACCCAAGAAGAACGCTACGAGTATTGGGATGGCGAAGTAATAGCTAAGATCGGCGGCACCCGCAATCACAATCGAATTTCAGGAAATTTCTTCAGAATCCTAGATGATGCCCTTGTCGATCGCCCTTGCGAACCTTACATCGCGGATGTCAAAGTCCAAGTGGAACCAGGACAAAAGTATTTTTATCCTGATGTTGTAGTAACTTGTGATGAGCATGATAACGATCCGCAATTAGTGCAATTTCCTTCCTTAATTATCGAAGTTTTATCGCCTTCCACAGAAGCAGCAGATCGCGGCATTGAATTTGCTAAATACCGCCAATTTTCAACACTGCGAGAGTATGTCTTGGTGCAAGTTGAACAGCCAGGAGTAGAGATATTTCGGCGCAATCAACAGGAGCAATGGGTTCTCTCCGAGTATGGTTTGGGCGATTCCTTGCAACTTGAATCGGTGACTCTAGAAATTGCGATCGCCGATTTATATCGCCAAGTACAATTTTCTTAAAAATTTCGCTGTTAAGGGATTTGATATTAATTATCCTAGGATTTTTGTTGATTATTTGAACGAACCGCGAAGACGCGTAGAGCGCGAATAAAGAACAGTATCTTATTCTTTCTCTTTCTTCGCCTCCGCGTGCCTCACGGTTCATTTAATCTTACTCCAGATTCGTAAAAACCAGGTTTCTGGGCCCCGATGCGTAAGTCAAATTTAAACTGAGATCTTGCACCATTCTCAATAAGCTTTTTATGAACAGGCAAGATGCCTGTTCCACAAAGAGGGAATTTTCTTGTGGAACAGGCATCTTGCCTGTTCTTGAGAATGGTGCAAGATGTGAGATTTAAACAAACTGACCCGTTGGAGTCGATCGCACGCGACGAATGCCAATCACCGACGGCATCGGCGAACGACGCCTGTCATTCTCAATATTACTCGGCCACAAACTGCCGCGAGAAACACTACGAGTCTGATTAAAAACAGCACCGTTTAAATCCAACATTTCAATTTGCCGACTCAGTACAGTACCATCATCGATCGGGCAATCTTCCCCCGGATGCTGCACCGCAAGCAACAGCGTATCTCCCACAAAAGTCGGCCCCGTCATTTCGCACCGATTCGGGCCGTAAGCAAACGGAATTACAGTTCCCGCATTCGGGCCGGAAGTCGGAATGTAAAACAGCCAATTGTTGCCGAAAACACCCGTAAAATCTGACACATTTCCAGTCTTGTTGTGGTCGATCGTCGTTGGCTTTCCAGCCGCACCCACATCAAAACCGTTATGCGTGCTAGTAGACATATCAGTGACGGCCCAAATGTTACCTTGAGCGTCAAAATCCAAATTGTCTGCACTAGCAAATCCAGACCCAGCTACCGAACCCGCTTCTCCACCTTGAGCCAAACGCTGCCAGCGGAACGTCAAACCTGCACCGTCTGGACTGTCTTCAATTATTTTGTAAAGTCCTCCCGACTGCTGAGTGCTGTTGACTGCGCTACCGTATTTAGCAACAGTAAAAATGCGAGAATCTGGATAACCGTCGCTTCCGGGTGCGGCGTCAGTATAAGCAATGAAAACTTCCTGAGTAGTAGGATTAACTTCCAAATCTTCTGGCCGCGCCGTCGGAGTGCCACCAATCAAATTAGCAGCTAAGAAAGCATCAACTAAAACCGCACCTTGGCTGCTGTAAAAATTAGCAAGAGTTTTATTTTGGTAGCCAGGAAGTGCTGTTGCTTCATTGGTTGTATCTACTACAAAAGAACCGCCGTCCTCGGTTTGACCAGCAATTCCGGCGCGTTTGGGCAAGCGAATATTTGCATCTCTTTGAGCTTTGCCAAAAGTTGCTAATTCTGCCTCGCCAACTTTAGAAGGACGCACCGGATTCGTCGGGGAATTCAATGTCAAGGGCAGCCATCTTCCAGTACCGTTGCGGTTATATTGGGCAACGTACAAAACGCCGTCTTCAAATAACCGGCTGTTGTTTTTATCTGCGGGATTTGTGACACTACCGTTGCTGACAAATTTCCAGGTGTGTCCGCCGCGTCGATCGTCCCCCATGTACACTACTAATCTGCGGCCTGCTGCGGCGCGAATCGCGACGTTTTCGTGGCGGAAACGACCTAAAGAAGTGTGTTTGCGGGGGCGGAAACTCGGATCTTGAGGATCGACTTCTACCATCCAGCCGTATTTTTCGCCGACTAAGCCGAATTCCTCACCGGTAGTGCCCTTGGCGTAGCTGGTTTGGCCGCCGTTGGGTTTGATGTTTTCCTGAACTCCCACGAAGAATAGTTCGCTACCTTGGAAGTTTTCTTCGGCGGAGAGGATTGTGCCCCAAGGGCTTGTGCCGCCGGAACAGTTGTAGGCTGTGCCGATGATGCGGTTGCCGAGCCCGTCGCTGTTGACTTGGGCGAAGACTTGGGTGGCAGCAGGGCCCGTGCCCGTGAGGTACTCGTTATCGCCTTGTCTGGTGCCCCAGGAAGTGACATCTTTGTATTTGTCGGCACGCTGGCTGTTGATGCCGAGGCCGGAAAGTCCGTGAATGCGTCGGTTGAGGGAGTCGCCGGCGATCGCCCCAAAGCGTCCGTTAGCTTGTTTGGTGATGCGAACGATCGAACCACCGAGATTGTACAGGAATTCGCCAAGGGTATCGCGATTCTTTACCGATAAGTCTATACCGAGGACGGCGCGATCCGTGGTTGGAAATGGTGCCAGATCAGACGGCGCTTCCGGCGTCACTTTCGACATCGGAAAACCTACATACTCGTGGTTAACCCAGAGATAGCCGTCGTCACTGCTGCCACGAAGGGGTAGGAAGGCGGTGTAGTCGTTGTTGTAGCCGAAATAGTCTGCCGGATTGGGAAAAACTCGATCGCCCCAGCGGAGAATCACATAACGTTCGTATTCCGGCGGCACAACCACATCGTCAACAACGTTGTAGCTGGTTAATTTAGTATTCTGCGAGGCCGCCATCACGGTTCCCTGTCCGTTTAAGCCCGTCGGCATAAAGCTGGACAATTCTTGATAAATTGGCAGCGGGTGGGGAAGTCTTAACGGAGTGAAAGATAGCGGCCCTATAACAGATTCCGCCGAGGTGGAATTGATGCCGAAAAGTGTTTGAGTTAGTTGAGGGGCAAGCACAGTGGTAGCTGCGCTGCTGCCGAAGAAAATTAGCAGTTGTCGGCGAGTTATTTTAGACATAAATTCCTTTTCAAACCAACATCCCTAATCAGATGATTCCGTATGAAAGTTTATCACTGTTAAATTAAGGGAAGTTAACCTGAAGGTTAATTAAAGTGGAATTATATTTGGGTTAATAATTGGTTATTGGTTGTTTGTTGTTTGCTACCAATTCCCAATTCCCGATGCCCGATTTCAATCATCTCGAAAACCCGGATCATTTTCTCGGGATGCCGATCGACTGGGCGCAGGTAAATTTATCACTTGCGAAAACCCAGAATTTGCGGGCGAGATATTGCCATCTCTGAATCCCAGCAGCAATTGAGCATCCGCAAAATATCTAGTCCACTGTTCGATTCTCGAATCTTTCTGCCAGTCGCGGCGGGATACTCTCGATCGCAAAACTGGAACCCTTTGTCGGCTGCGATCGGCTGTAATGATGATTGTAACTTCTGTTAATGCCGGATTTTCTTGAAACTCGCGGGCGATCGACTCTTTTGCTAAATCTTCCGCCTGCTGCACTAAACTCGCAAAAGATTGACTGCCGTCCGAATCTAAGGTAAGGTAGCGCTCTTTGGTTTCAGCCAAAGCTATCGATATACTTGCTGTTAAACTGATAATTGCTAGAATGACGGCCGACAATAAGCGTAGGTACAAATTCATTATTTTTGAAACTAAATCCTAACATTTGTCAATGATAGTTAATAAAATTTAACAGCCAGTTAAACTTAGATTAAAATAATATTTTGTGTTATCAGAATGCGCCAAAAATGCAGCCTTTAGGGGGAAATTTTCGCAAAAATACAACTTATAAGGGCGGGTTTAACCCGAAATCTTTTTAGGTATCAAAGGATATCGATAAACCCGCCCCGCCTTACTCTTCCCTTTTGCCTCTTCCCTCTTCCTTCTTCCCTCTTCCTTCTTCCCTCTTCCCTCTTCCTTCTTTATGAAATCAACAAAATGTGCGATCGCCCTCGGTAGCAACTTAGGCGACTCCCTCGCCACACTCAAAAGCGCGATCGTAACCCTCAACAACACCCCAGGAATAGCAGTAAAATCTCATTCA
>JARCMA010000246.1 GCA_030248405.1 Microcoleus sp. MP8IB2.171 | reverse complement strand
TGGGTGTAGAGTCTGGCGTTGGTAAGTGCGATCGCCGTCTGAGTTGAAAGCAATTGTATCACTTCCAGGCGATCGGGTGTAAAAACCCCATCTGCTAAATTATTTTCCAAGTAAACAATGCCAATTAATTGCCCTTGATTGAGCAGAGGAGCGCAAAGGATAGACTTGGGCTGCTGTATTTTGATATAAGCATCTTGGGTAAATCTGCCTTCACGGGCAACATCGGTTTCAATCAGTGCTTCTTGAGTCCTTTCCACATAGTGAATAATCGACAAAGGCAGGCAGGTTTCTATAGGAGTCGATTGCAACACCATCACCTGATTTGAGTTGGCCTCACCTGACGCTTCGACTCGCAGTTGTCCTTGAGACTCTAAAATTAGATAGCCAGTTTGTGCCCCGCAGCTTTCCAGCAGAATTCTCATCAAAGTCGTGAGGAGTTTATCCAGCTCAATTTCACTGGCAATCGCCTGAGATGCTTTCATCAATGCTGCCAAATCCAGGGTTTCACCTGAAGTGCTGCCAGAAGTATTAGGTAGGCTGTTGCGCGAATTTATGGATATATTGGCTGTCGAAAAACGCTTTAAAAGTTCTGGATACTGTCGTTTTAAATCTGTCATTTTAGCTGTTGCACCCCAACGTAAATAGCAGTAGTAAGCATTTGTCATATAGGCTTGGGCAACTTGCTCTTTTCCCCAAGCGAGGTAAAACTTGGCAGCCAATTCATTAGCCAAAGCCTCTTCGTTGATATAGTCATTTTCTTTGGCTAAGACAATGGCGCGATCGTAGTAGTCGATCGCCCTAGCATTTTCACCCAAAACTCGATATCGCTCTGCCTCCACTAGATAGAATTTATGGAGGTGAGTCATCGGAGCAAACTGCGCCCATTTTTTGATCTTTTTCTGGTTGGTTTTCACCTTCTGGAGGATGACTTTTTGCTCGGATTTTGGTGCGTCAGAATAGATAGCCAGATAAAGTAAAGAATTGTAGAAATGGTAAAGAGGAATGTTGCCTACAGCGCTATCGCTATATTTTTCGGCTAATTTAGTATTTTCTATAGCTTGCTGATAGTCTTGAAAAACATAGCAGAGAAATAGCTTGTAAAAATAGACCGAGCGACAAAGATTTTGAGCATTCGCCTCTCGATGCAGGGGTAACATTTTTGTTTCGTCATAGTTTTCACCGATTAAACGGCATTTATCTTCAGCCTGTCCCATCAAGTTTAATAAAACCTGTCGATTGAGTTGGTTATAGTAATATGATGTTTCTTGCTTCAGTTGGCTGAGGGTATTACTGTACATTGCCATCTCTGCCTCGACTGTTGCCAATTCCTTCCCCAATACATAGGAATGATAGCAGTATACGCAAACTGAATAAGCTGCATATTCTAAGTCTCCAGTCTCTAGGGCGATCGAGTAAGCATTCTGCAAAGGGTTTAAAGTTTCCCTAAGATGCTCTTTCCAATGTTTGACAAAGTAATTAACAATAAATATGGTTCTGGCTGTGAGTTCTTTAGTATTAAACTTATCGAGTAACAAGATAGCAAGTTGCCCAAATTGATAACCAGTCTCAATGTCTCCTACGGTTTCCCCAGACAAAATTACTCCGTAAGTAGCATAGGCACAAGAAGACACAGAACTATTCCCATATTTGATTGATAAGTTGACCTGTTTAAAGGCAATTAACGGTAGCAATTCAGGTAGGGCAAAATGGGCAGCAGAAAGTACACTTGATAGGATACGCATGGCTGCCAGTTTATCAGGATCAGTCATCACTGGTAGGTCGATTAAGTCCTCAACTCGCTTCCCTACTAAACGTAACTTTGTCTTCACCAGTTCAAGGAAAATATTTAATTTTGTTGGTTTTTTAGGAAAACGAATCCCCAACAGCTTTAATACTGAAAGTGCCGTCTCTATCGCTTCTAACGGTTTGTTTTGTGCTGTATAGGCTTGAATCTTGACTTCATAGACTTTCACTTTGTCCAGCAACGAAGTAGCTTGTTGAAGCACAAGGTTAGCCAATTTTTCCATTTCTTCAACATGGCCACTCAAGATAGCAGCTTCTACTGTTTCCACATACAGTGCTAAACTTAGGTCATACTGACGAAGCCAAGTATCTGCACTCAGGCAATTTATACCAATTCTTAAGTAATTCCAGGCGGGTTTCCAAGCTGCTGATGCCTTCGCTTTTTTGCCAGCAATCAGATTTAATTGAGCAAGTTTATCTCTTTCTAACTGAACGTCAATTGCTTGAATACCGAAGTTGAGCTGATTGACAATATCAAAAATCTTTTGTTGGAGGATCTGTTGCGGTGTATTTTGTAACAACAGTTGCCCGACTTTCCAGTGAACCGCTTGCTTGTAGTCTGGGAGAATTAGGGAATAGGCGGCTTGCTGGATGCGATCGTGAGCAAATTTATAAGTAATTTTTAATTCCTTTGTATCTCGGTCTGTTTTCAGGAATTTGTAATCATCTCCAAGGGGTAAGATAAATCCTGCTTGAATAGCATTCCATAATTCATCCGCCGTTTCTTTTTGAGAAGTTTCATTAATAATTGAAAGGGTGGGTAAATCAAATTGGTTACCAATGCAAGCGGCTAATCGTAAAACTTTTTGTGCTGATTCTGAAATAATTTGTCCGTTGCTGCCTAATGCGCGTCGAATCTTCTCTTGCCACTGCTGTAATTGCGATTGAGTTTCGGTGAGTAATTGTCGCACCAATTCTTG
>JARCMA010000029.1 GCA_030248405.1 Microcoleus sp. MP8IB2.171 | reverse complement strand
TTGACGGATTTTGGAGTTTAGATTTTGGATGCCAGGGCTGATAATTGGTAATGGGTAATTGGTCATTGGTAATTGGCCAGAAAGCGGGAATTTTTCTATAAGCCAATCCTCCTTCTTCATTCCCAGTTCCCAGTATCCAGTTCCCCTGGGCCAATCTAAAATCTAAAATCTAAAATCTAAAATCGTTATGGCACATAGCTGGTGGGAAATTAGAATTCTTTGCGATCCGGCGCTGGAAGATATCATCTTTTGGCGTCTGGAACGATTTAACTGTCGGGGAACTGCTACTGAGCTCAAAAGCAATTCCTGCCTGATGTCGGCTTATTTGCCAGAAGAACAGGCAGGATTGCTGGATTTAGCCGCTCTGTCTCTGTGGCTGCGTCAAGATGCTCTGTGTGCAGGTTTGCCCCTACCTGCGATGCAGTGGGATTTGATTGAAGACGAAGACTGGGGCAGCACTTGGAAGGAGCACTGGCAGCCTCAAGAAGTGGGCGATCGCTTTTTAATTAACCCGGCTTGGCTGCCCCCGCCGACTGATACCGATCGCCTCATTTTGCGTTTAGATCCCGGTGTGGCCTTTGGTACCGGTGCTCACGCCACTACTCAACTGTGTCTGGAGTCGCTGGAAATGCGGCTCGGTTTTGATGACAAAGAGTACGTAGTTGCCGATATCGGCTGCGGATCGGGTATTTTGTCGATCGGTGCGGTGTTGTTGGGCGCTACAAAAGTTTATGCTTTGGATACTGATCCTTTGGCAGTGCGATCGACCATTAGCAACAGACTACTCAACCGCGTTAATTCTCAGCAGTTAGTTGCAGAACTCGGAAGTATCGATCGCTTGAAAGAAATGGTCGATGAGCCGATCGACGGTTTGATCTGCAACATTTTAGCAGAAGTAATCATTGATTTAATCCCGCAGTTCACTGCAATTAGCAAACCGACTACTTGGGCCGTGCTCAGCGGCATTTTGCTCGAACAAGCTAAGCCAATTGCTGACACTCTCGAACAGCACGGCTGGATTGTCGCTACTCTGTGGAAGCGTCAAGATTGGTGTTGTTTTAACATTCGGCGTAGTTAACAATATGGTAATTCCTAATTGCTAATTGGTAATTTTGAATTCATGTTTCATCTTTGGGAAGTGAATTTAAATAAATCTCGCACCTGAAAATAAACCGCGCCAGCCAAGTAAAAACCATTCACCAAAATTAACAACGTTTTTCCAGCATAAGAGTTAACAAAACCAAAAACCCGGAAAGTTGACAGCAGCACTAATAACATTTCAACCAAAGAAACAATTGAGCCGTAGTGATTCCTATCCCAATAAGAAATCGGACTGATAAAACGGTAATTGCTGAACGGAAAAAAGTGTCGGTGAGCATCATCATTATGGACTGGCAAATCTCCCAAAGAGTGGAGGATTATACTGAGAAACAGAATTTGCACACTTGGCCAGCCAAAGTGATCAGCAATTAGCCAGCCGATCGCCGCGAGGGGGATAGAATGAAATAGAGCCACAATGTTCTGGACAAAAGGCTCATAATATGCTTCTGACCAAATTGTAGCTGCGGGCAAGCGAGCAATGTATTTCGCCCAAAAGTAAAATAAAAATATCGGAATATCCGGCAAAATTCCGCCCGTAACGATGAGATTAGCTTGTGGCAGTTGCGGTTTGCCGAGAATTGCCAGATTGATAATAGCGTGGCTGGGAGTCTTCATAAGTAGGGTGCGTCAACTAGGATGATCTTATTCATAATTAATCAGATATTGGCTGACGCACCCTAGGTGTGAGATAATTGGCTCGTGTTACAAGAAAGGTTGCAGTCGATCGATCAACTGCGGTGCTTGCACGACTCCCTCAATGCGATCGACCTCAGCGCCATTTTTGAACAGCACCAAAGTCGGCAAAGCATAAATGTGATACTGCGACGCCAACTGTTCGTACTTATCCGTGTCAATTTTGACAACCATCAGCTTGTCTTTCATCTGACCACTCACTTGCTCCAAAATCGGTGCCATCATCTGACAAGGCCCGCACCAAGTAGCGTAAAAATCTACCAACACCGGCAAGTCAGAGCCCGATAGTAACTCCTCAAAACTGCTGAACTGTTTTTGAACTGCCATAAGACAAAATAATTTTTTGGGTTCTGGCTCGATTTTAGTGCAAAATTCTCTGGTAGATTGCGAGGATACAATTATGGAATTATTACCAGAGACTTTTCAGAGATTGCGGGGTCAAGTTGCTGTCGTGACCGGTGCGTCGCGGGGAATCGGCCGCGCCGTTGCTTTAGCCCTAGCAGCAGAGGGCGCTAAAGTTGTGGTAAACTATGCGAGTTCGAGTGCTGCTGCTGATGAGGTGGTAGCAGAAATAGTCGCAGCAGGAGGAGAAGCTGTGGCACTTGCAGCAGATGTCTCGAAAACTGAGCAAGTAGATTTACTCACCAGTAATGTCATGGAAAAATGGGGACGAATTGACATTTTGGTGAACAATGCCGGCATTACTCGCGATACTTTGCTGCTGCGGATGAAGTTGGAAGATTGGCAAGCGGTAATTGATTTGAATCTAACCGGCGTGTTTTTGTGTGCGAAAGCTGCCAGTAAAATCATGCTGAAACAACGAAGCGGCCGAATTATTAATATTGCTTCGGTTGCTGGACAAATGGGCAATCCCGGACAAGCTAATTACAGTGCGGCGAAAGCTGGGGTAATTGGGTTTACTAAAACTGTGGCGAAGGAGTTGGCGAGTCGCGGGATTACTGTGAATGCAGTTGCACCGGGTTTTATCACTACAGATATGACTAAGGATGTCAAGTCTGATGAAATTTTGAAGTATATTCCGCTGGGGAGATACGGGGAAGTTGAGGAAGTTGCCGGGATGGTGAAGTTTTTGGCGGCAGATGCGGCGGCGGCTTATATTACGGGGCAGGTTTTTAATGTGGATGGGGGAATGGTGATGGCTTAAGGGGGAATTATTTAACCGCAGATGCACGCGGATGAACGCGGATGTCTGCGGTTGTCAATTTATCTCAAATCTTTGTAGGGTGCTTATGGCGCACCTTACCCGATTCGACCACCTTCTTACTTTGACAAAACTCTTCAAATAGTTCAAAAAAACTATTAAGAGCATCCCTCTCATCCTGAGAAAAAAAGAGAATTATATTCGCCCATGATTGAGATGAATCAATATTAAATTTTTTCTGTATCCACTCTTGAAATCCATCTAGGGCGTTTTCTTCTTTGAGAGGTATGCCAAGTTGGTACTGTGCCACATTATATCCCGACAAGAAAGCCTGAAGACAACTAATGGACACCTTGCCCAAATAGACTGAAGGTTTATTCTTGATTTTTTTGAGAAGCTCGGAGAGATTATCCATACAAACTATCCCGTTGAATCATTTATTGAATATTTCTTGAGTTATTAAAACTCGGTTTCTGTTACCGCAAACTTGCCATTAAAGTCTTCAACAAGAGGCCCGCCAAAACTCTTTAGCCAATCATCTTTAGGAATTCCATCAGGATAAAGGTTATCAAAAACTGTTTCAAGTGTTCCTAACTCTGTGGTTATTTCAACAACCGCACCTTGATGAAAACCATTGGTGGCTATTTGGCGATCGCTCCCCGCTGGATTAGTGATAATTGAAAATGGCAGTCGGTCGGTTTCTGTGCTAATTTTTATTAGCTTACCCTGAATGCCCTCTCTAGTCAAGTAACTTTCGATTGCTTGAGAACAGGGGAGACATTGAAAGTTTCTATATCTTCTGGCAATCTGTTTAATTTCTGCAAGCTGCTCCTCATTCATAGGCTTATGACAAGTACACAACTTAATTACAACAAAATTATATGCTCAGATTAATATAAATTTCACAATCCCAATAATTTCATAATCCAATTCCGCGCCGCAGCAAATAAACTCATCAACTTTTTGACAAAACTCTGGAAAAAAGAACTTTTCTTAACCTCGGAAATCTCCTCGATTTCCAGGGGCAGCGGCGGCATCCCGACTACTTCATAGAGCGGATATTCGCCGCTCTTTCCCGGAATTTGAACTGATACGCGCTGGTTGACTATCGCCAATTCTTTGACTTCCTCATAAGTCTCCTCGGAAATCAGCAAACTTGTTCCCACTTGCTTGTTAGCAGCTTCAATCCTGCTGGCCAAATTCACCGCATCCCCGATCGCCGTTACCGTCTGATTTTTCGACTCCCCCAGATTCCCCACAACCACCAAACCGCAGTGAATCCCAATCCCAATCCGCAATCGGTGACGGTATAAAGTCTCAAAATAAGGATTTAGTTTATCCAATTCCTCCAGCATCTCCACCCCAGCCCTCACCGCTTGTTCCGCCGCCTTGTCTGAGTTTTCCAACCCAAACAGCGCCATAAAACCGTCGCCCATATAATTATTAATCATCCCGCCATTCCGGTTGATTACATAACCCATTTTTTGGAAATAGCGATTTAAAACATAAATTACATCGTAGGGCAACAGCGATTCTGCAAAAGGCGTAAATCCTCGAATATCGGCAAACAAAATTGCAATTTTCTTTTCTTGCCCGACAGGAGCAGAAATCAACTTTCCAGACATTTCGTCGTTAAATGATTCCAAGTCTTCAGAATCGATCGCCAATCGGCGCAAAATGACCTTGCCGCCCGCAACCTGCGTCTGACAAGCCAGCCTAATTTCCGGTTCTAAACGCAATTTTTTCGCGAGTTCCTCTTCCGGCGAAGTGCGCGGAGAGCAAAATTCCAAACCTTCGACAATCAATACGCGACAAGTCGAACACCGGCCAC
>JARCMA010000245.1 GCA_030248405.1 Microcoleus sp. MP8IB2.171 | reverse complement strand
TTGTTGTTGTAGTTGTAGTTGTTGTTGTTGTTGTTGTTGTTGTTGGCCTGGGAGTAACCGTCCCAGTCACAGCGATAAAATCATTGGCATCGATCAGCGCCGCCGGAGTGTCTGTCAAAATTGCTAAAAGCTTGCCGTCGAGCGTAATTACTGTATCCCTGAGATTTGCACCGTTGCCTTGGCTAACTACCAGTTGACTGAAAGATAAATTGCTCGGCAGTCCAAAGAAATCCTCTGCCTCATTGTAATCAGTAATTAAAACCAAACTGCCAGGCCCGGCTCCCAATCCAAAAACATCGCTGCCGCTGCCGCCAGTCAGAGTATCCGAACCCTCGCCTCCGATCAGAGAATCATTACCCTCTGCCCCAAATAAATTGTCATTGCCGAAACCGCCCAAAATTGTA
This sequence comes from Microcoleus sp. MP8IB2.171, assembly GCA_030248405.1. Lineage (GTDB taxonomy): Bacteria > Cyanobacteriota > Cyanobacteriia > Cyanobacteriales > Microcoleaceae > Microcoleus. The sequence goes on along the minus strand of JARCMA010000245.1, from coordinate 7,117 downwards.
TCGTCGCCGATACCTCCAGCCAAGGAGTCATCGCCAAAACCGCCGTCGATACCATCATTACCTTTGCCACCAAACAGGAAGTCATTGCCTTCATCTCCCAGTACCGAGTCGTCGCCTTCATCGCCGCGAAGGGTATCGGAACCGCTGCCGCCAAAAACTGTATCGTCAGCCTTGCCACCGAATATCTGGTCATTACCAGCATCTCCGAAGAGCGAATCATTGTCGGCATTGCCGTACAAAGTGTCGTCGCCGTCGCCACCGGTCAAATAATCGTTGCCCTCAGCGCCCAACATTTGATCCCTACCACTGCCGCCGTTGAGAGAATCGTTCCCAAAATTCCCGTAGAGAAAGTCATCATCAGCATTCCCGAACACGGAATCGTCGCCGTCACCCCCTGTGAGGCTGTCGTTGCCAGTACCGCCGGCAATGATATCATTGCCCGCGTTGCCACTAACTAAGTCGTCCCCTGCGTCTCCCAACACGCTGTCTATCCCGTCGTTGCCTTCGAGGATGTCGTTGCCCAAACCGCCGCGAATCGAGTCGTCGCCGTTCCCGCCGATCGCAAAATCGCGGCCTTGGTTGCCAATAATTTCGTCATTTCCTTCACCGCCAATCAGCGAATCTGCTCCGTCACCTCCAAGAAGCTGGTCGTTGCCGGCGTCGCCCTCTAGGGTGTCATCTCCTCCCGCACCCAGGAGCGTGTCATCGCCATCTAAGGCGCGAATTCGATCGCTCAGCGGAGTTCCTAGAATAAAGTCGTTGCTGTCTGTGCCGATCAGGTTTGCCATAGGGGATACACCGCTCCTCAATAAAATAAATTCTTTGAAATTATGTTAATCGCCTTCGTGACAAGGGATTGCTGCTTGCCTAGGTTAGCATAATTGAGATTTTGGCAATCTGGCGAAGGGGCGCTGGAAGTTTTGCCAGTGTCTGCAGTTGCGATCGGGGCTGGTATAATGCCCGATCGGCAATCTAATTTAGTTATTCGGGATTTTTTCAAATACAAATTAGTCGATCGCACTCAAGGAAGTCAAACTCGACAAACGAAATGAGCAAGAATCAAAAATGAATAACCTTTTTCATTTTTTATCCTCCTCAAAGTTTTACTTCTGATACCAGTTTTAAAAAAAAAATGCAACTTTAGACAAGATTCAAACCATTAGGCCATCTGTCATTTCCAATCTCAAATCTCAAATCTCAAATTGTATGAAGAATGTCTTCTACTTTTATTCGGTAATAGGTAACACTATCTCAAATTCACTTCCTCCCCCCAAGGTAGAATTCACATTAATTGTTCCGCCGTGGGTTTCGACTACAATCTGGCGGGCGATCGCCAATCCTAACCCAGTGCCTTTTCCTACTGCCTTCGTGGTGAATAAATGGTCAAAAATCTGCTGTTTCACTGCTTCTGTCATACCCGCACCGTTATCGGCAATCTGAATTTTGATGTGTCGATCATCCGACTGACTGGTACGAACTGTGATACTGTGTGGATTTGCTTTAAGAGCCTCGAAACTGCGTCCTTGGTTTGATTCTTCTAGGGCATCGATCGCATTTGCGAGCAAATTCATAAATACTTGGTTAAGTTGACCGGGAAAACATTCGATTTTGGGGAGATTCCCGTAGTCTGTGACGACTTCGATCGCGGGACGGTGTTCGTTAGCTTTCAGCCGATGTTTCAAAATTAAGATCGTGCTCTCAATGCCCTCATGGATATTAAAGGGAACTTTGTAGTCTTTATCGGCTCTGGAGAAGGTGCGGAGGCTGGTGCTAATCCCGCGAATGCGATCGCACCCAACTTTCATCGACGAAAGCATTTTTGGCAAATCTTCTAAGGCATACTCTAAATCAATATCCTCAGCATCCTGTTCGATTTCATCGCCGGGATTTGGCAGCTTTTCTTGATATAATTTTAAGTGGTCAATCACATCTTTGATCGTGGTCGTTGCTTCCTCAATATTGCCGTTAATAAAGCCGACAGGATTGTTGATTTCGTGGGCGACACCGGCGACGAGATTGCCCAAGGCGGACATTTTTTCGCTCTGCACGAGCTGTAACTGTGCTTGCTGTAAGTCTTTGATCGATCGTTCTAATTCTTGTGCATAAGCTTGAGATTGTTGGTACAAGCGGGCATTTTCTAGCGAGATTGCCGCTTGGGCGCACAACAGTTGGATCACTTCAGTGCGATCTTCAGTAAATGCACCAATTGTCAAGTTATTTTCTAGATATAGTAACCCGATGAATTTACCCTGATGCAAAATCGGCGCGCACAGCACACTTTTGGGCTTTTCCTCCATCAAATACGGATCGGTCATAAAATCGTTTTGTGCTGCTGCATTATCCAAAACCAGAGTTTTCAAAGTGCGCTTAACATAGTTGACCAAACCAGCGGGAACCGCTGCGCTGGCTGACAGCGGTACAGATATTGAGATCACATCTTCCTTGAGGGAGGCTACAGCTTCGATCGCGAGATTCCCATCCTTCAGCAACAGCAGAACTGCTTTTTTTGCCCCGGCATTTTTGATCACCACAGACATCAATGCCGCCAGCAATTTTTCTAATTTAATTTCACTCGATAGAGCTTGGGAGGCTTTGAGGATAGCCCCGAAATCGAGGGCTTCGGAAATACTGCTGCTGCTCGAATAAGTTTTTTGAAATGTTTCGTGTAAAATAGATTTTTTCTTGATAGTTTCGACGCTGGTTTCGCTGAGTGCAGAACGGTTTTGTTTTGCCTGCAATATGGGAGCAAGAAGTTGGGGATAGCGTTTTTCTAAGTCATCGATTTTGGCTTTCGCACCCCAACGGGCGTAACAGTAGTAGGCGTCTTGCATATAGGCTTGCGCCACTTTTTCTTTGCCCCAGTCGAGGTAGAATTTAGCTGCTAGTTCGTTAGCTAAGGCTTCTTCTTGCAGGTATTTGTTATCTTTGGCGAGCAAAATAGCGCGATCGTAGTGTTCAATAGCTTCGAGTTTATTGCCTAAAACTCGATGTTGTTCGGCTCCCACTAAATAAAATTTGTGCAGTTGATTTGCTGGCGCACAATCGGCCCAGTGTTCGACCTTTTCCTGATGGGCAGTCACCCGTTGCAGAATGCCTTGTTGTTCTGCCTCAGAAACTTGAGAATAAATAGCCAGATGTGCCAGAGAATCATAGGTGTGGAAGACGGGAATCAGGGACATTCCTGTCGCAGCACCTAAGTATTTTTCTAGGGTGCTGGCAGAGGCGATCGCTTCCTCAAATTGCCCAAAGAGATAACATAGCACCAGCTTACTAACATAGAAATAGCAACGAGCTGTTTGATTCCCCGATTCTAGAAAAATTGGCATATCTTCTTCTTCGTTAAAAGTCTCCCCAGTGAAGCGCCAAGCTTCCGTCGTATTTCCTAACAAATTCAAGATAGCTTGTTGAAAAATAGCACCTAGTTTGGACATGGTTTTTTGTCTGAGTTGGGCGAAGTGAGTACATATCACCGCACCCTCCCGACTTAAATCGCTCAACTCCTTGCCGGCAAACCAAGCGTGCATCAAATATAGGACGGCACAAATGCCACCCCATTCTAAATCCCCAGTTTCTAGTCCACTCTGATAGCCCTCTCGGAAAAATGGTAAGGTATTGCTAAGTGGTTCTTTCCAATGGGAGATGCAACAGTTAACTTGTCCATAGATTCTGGCTTTAAGTTTTTTTGTATCAAGTTTTTCGAGTAACAAAAGTGCCAGTTGACCAAATTGATAGCCTGATTCAATATCTCCCACCACCCCGCATAGAATGAGTCCGTAACCGCAATAGCCATCGGGAGAAAATAAGCTGTTGCCATATTCCAGCGATCGCTTGACTTGTTCGAGCATAATCAATGGCAACAGTGTGGGTGCTACGACATAAGCAGAAGCTGTAACACCTGCAAGAAGTCCCATAATTGCTAACTGATCGGCATCAGTCATCTGCGGCAAATCTATTAGATCTAGGGGTTGTCTGCCAGCTAAAATGGATAGAGTTTCTCCCAGTGCCTGTCCGATATCCTCTCCATTAGGTTGCGCTGGAAAAGTAACTCCCAACTGCTGCAAAATCTGCAAGGCAATTTGTATAGCCTCTGAAGGTTTAGCTTGTGCTTGAGCTGCTTGAATTTCAACTTGATAAACGTTAACCCGATCCAATAGAGTTTTGGCGTGTTCCAGGCTGATGGTTGATAACCCTGCCATCCGCTCAAAATTGCCGCTCAGATAAGCTGCTTCAGTGGCCGCGGTATAAAGTTCCAAAGTCAGTTCATACTGAGTTTGCCACCCGTTGTCAGTCAGCAAGTCAATGCTTGTAGTGAAATACTCCAATGCCGCTACGTAGGCTGTAGCGGCTCTGGCTTTGTATCCAGCTTTGAGATTAAGTTGGGCGAGTTCAATCTGCTTAACTGTACTGACAATCAGACTTTTGCCGATATTGAGTTGATTGACAATTTCAAACAGGTTTTCATCCTGTTCGCCAACAGGTATATGACTGAGTAACAGTTGCCCAATTTTCAGGTGAGTTATCTATTTTTGTTGATCTGGAATGAGAGAATAAGCAGCTTGTTGAACGCGATCGTGGAGGAATTTATAGCTGACAATTTCCGAAGTCAGCACCGCATCTTCTGTTGCCCGCCCGACATAGAACTTGTACACTTCATTGGTCGGGAAAATCAAGCCTTCTTGCAATGCTATCCACAAATTTGTTGCTATTTCTATTGGTGATTCCTCTGTCACAGTCGCCAATGTTTCTAAATCAAAAGAGTTGCCAATACACGCAGCTATTTTTAACTTATCTTGCGTGCATCCCGGCAATTTCTGCAATTGCAACGCCATAAACTCCACCACATCATCCGTCAGTGCTGCCTCCCGCACTCGGACGATATCACACTGCCAATGCCCCGCTTGCATGTCAAAGGTAATTAGTCCGTCTTGATGCAGTGCTTTGAGAAACTGCGTCGCAAAAAATGGATTTCCTTGGGTTTTTTGTGCCACCAAATCAGTCAATGGTCTTGCCAAAGCTGGAACACAATTAAGCGTGTCAGCAACCAAATCATTGAGACTTTCTGTACTCAATGATTCCAGAGTAATAGTATTCACAGTTGCCCCAGCTTTGACCACTGTATCCAGTGTCAGCATCAACGGATGCGCTGCAAATACTTCATTGTCTCGGTAAGCACCAATTACTAATAAATAGCCGATTCCTGACTCGGACATCAACAGTTGCATTAACTGTAGCGATGCCGAATCTGCCCACTGCAAGTCATCCAAAAACATCACTAGGGGATGCTCTGGTTTTGCGAACACTTTAATAAAGTTTTGGAACAGCAAATTAAACCGATTCTGTGCAGCAGTTCCTGAAAGTTCGGTGGCGGGTGGTTGTTGACCAATAATTTTTTCTAGTTCGGGAATTACTTCAATAATGACTTGCCCGTTATCGCCCAGTGCTTGCAATATTTGAGTTTGCCAATTTTCTAACTTTTCGTCACTTTCGCTGAGCAATTGTCCCATTAAATCTCGAAACGCTTGCACAAATGCTGAGAATGGAATATTACGATTAAATTGGTCGAATTTGCCTTTGATGAAATAGCCGCGCTGGCGGACAATTGGTTTATGGACTTCGTTAACTACAACTGTTTTCCCAATCCCTGAAAAACCAGCTACTAACGTCATTTCAGTTGTGCCGCTACTGACGCGCTCAAAGGCTTCGAGTAGGGTTTCTACTTCGGTTTCGCGACCGTAGAGTTTCTCTGGTATACTAAACCGATCGCACAAATCCCTCTGAGCTATTTCAAAACCTTCAATTTGACCACTTTCCTCTAGTTGCTGCAAACAAAATTCTAAATCAAATTTCAGCCCCAAAGCGCTCTGATAGCGGTCTTCAGCATTTTTCGCCATCAATTTGCTAACAATCTCCGAGAGTACCGGCGGGATTTGCGGATTGACTTCATGCAGCGATGGCGGCTGCTTGGCAATATGAGAGTGTACTAATTCCATCGCATCGTTGGATTGAAACGGCAATTGTCCCGCCAGCAATTCATAAAAAGTCACGCCCAAAGAATAAAAATCAGTGCGGTAGTCAATGCCGCGATTCATCCTGCCGGTTTGTTCGGGAGACAAATAGCCTAATGTGCCTTCGATCACGTTAGGATTCATCAGGGTTTGAGTTTCCCTGGGCAGCAAAGATGCAATACTAAAATCAATCAGTTTGACTTGTCTTGTTTGGGGATTAATTAAAATATTGGGGGGTTTAATATCTTTATGAATTATCCGGTGGCGGCAAAGTATATCTAATGTATTGCTGATGTCGATCGCCATTTGCAAAAAATCCCTCAAATTCGGTAGAATTTCCCCTTGTTCCGTCCATGCCTGGAGAGAGATTCCCCCGAAGTCTTCCATGATCAGCGCATAGCTGTTTTGGTAAGCTTCTAAGCTGTAGGTTTCGATGATTCCGGGTAAATTGAGGTTTTTGGCGATCGTGTACTGATTGCGAAATTGCACCAGTTCGGTGAAGCTGGGATACTCGCTCCTCAAGACTTTGATGGCGACGGGCCGTTTGTCGCACAAGCGAGTTCCGCGATAAACTAGGGTGCGAGTGCCCGCATAAATGCGATCGAGCGTTTGATAACCTGTCAATGTAAAATTTAGAGTAGTCATACTTTTATTATTATTCACCTCATCTCCGGGCTATTTGTAGCTTAACAGAAGCAAATAGAGTTTCCAACTCCAGTGATTGTTAAGTATAATTAGTATAACGTAGATCGCTCAATAGGTGTGATTCATGTCACTGAAATAAGGTAATTTTTAAACTCAATAAATTCTCTTTTCATTAAAACTTAAATAGCCAAAAAACTTAAATAGCCAAATCCATATTGGAATCGTGAATAATAAAGTTTGATGAGCGGATTTTATAAATATAGGACGATCCACTAAATATTTACTAAACTACTTACGTACATTCACTACTTTTGCTAACCGCCACTAAATATTAATGCTTATTCAACCTCACTGATAATTTTGCAGACAGGCCTTGACACCTACAAAAGCGTGTGTCATGATAGAGTTGAAATGGGTTTTATAAACTATGGAAAGACAATCTTGGAAATCGGCGCAGAGCCCAAAAC
>JARCMA010000244.1 GCA_030248405.1 Microcoleus sp. MP8IB2.171 | reverse complement strand
TGTAGATTGTAGATTGTAGATTGTAGATTGTAGATTGTAGATTGTAGATTGTAGATTGTAGATTGTAGATTGTAGATTGTAGATTGTAGATTGTAGATTATTGAAGTTTCTGGTCCCTAGTTTCAACTAAGTCGCAAATCAAAAACCTAAAATCAACTGTGGCCCCTGCCTCTAGCATAGACTCCTTGATCCCCAATCGTAAATCCCCAATCCAAAATTGATGTACATCCGCTATCTGCGATTTGATCGACTTTAAGCTCGCCCCTGGCCCGCAGATAGCGCCGGCCCTTTAACCTCAATTATAGCTTTGCCGCGACGCGCAGCGGTGCGAGACAGCGACACGGCACAGACCTGTACGCAGTTGATTATAAACAATCGATCCCTGCTTTGGAGTGATTTCACCCCCGTTCTTTATCAAATCTTTAAACTCTTTCAGGTTTTGCAAACAAAGTGTAAAGCTGTCACAATAATAGATAGCAATTCTCAGCCAAAATTAGGTAAATCCTCGTGAGTAACACCAGCAACTTCCGCGAAGCCGTGCGCGAGGCCAAAAACCACGCGCTGGTTGGCCCCAACGTCATCTCCAACGCCCTCCCCTTCGTGGGTGGCGGACTTGTCTTAACTGCTGTCGGCACCTACGGCGGCCTCGGAGTCATCCGCAACTATCCCGGAATCTTCTTTCCGACGTTTATTGGCGCGATCGTCCTACAATTAATTCTGTTCTTTGTCGCCCGCGGCGCTGCCGAACAAGGTAACAAAAATACCGCTTTACCCCTGCTGGCAACCTACAGCTTGCTTACAGGCTACACCCTCAGCGGATTGGTGTCTATAGCCCTCAGAAACGAAGGAGTCGGCATTGCCGGCATCGGTTTTGCAGCCCTCGGATGTGGCATTACCTTTATCGCCGCCCGCCAAATAGGCTCCAACTTGTCGGAAGAAGACGGCATGGCCCTCACCAAAACTATCAGTTTAGGTGTGATTGCTTTATTCGTCGTCGTTGGCGGTCAGTTTTTGCTCTCTCTATTTGGCGTCTACACCCCAACATGGTTGGAAATTGGCATTTCTGGCATCGGCGTGTTTATATTTGCCGGGGCTGCGATCGTCGATTTTTACATATTACCCCGCAGCTACCGCGACGACCAGTATTTGCCCGCCGCTCTGTCGATGTACTTGACTTACATCAACTTGTTCATCTTCATTCTGCGCCTGATGATTGCTATCAACGGCCGCGATTAATCATTGAAAGTTTAGCTTAAAAAAAACCGTAGCGCGATCGACATCCGGCTGCGGTTTTTGATTAAGATTTACAACCAAGATAGCCGTCAGTCGATTTGAGATTTTCAATTTTAGATTTGAGATTTACTCCACAGATGAATCGAGGTATAATTTGAATTTTTAACCGATCACTCAAAAATTTTGTCATCTCATGCTGTCGATCGCGATTTCAAAATTAATCACAAATTAACTGAATAACACTTATGTACTTAAAATATGAAGATATCAGAAGAGTCAGCGTAGAAATTACTTCCCGGTGCAATGCAGCTTGTCCCCAATGTCCGCGCACCGGCAACCCGATTTTGCCCGCTGCAGAATTAAAGATTGAAGATATTGAGAGAATTTTCCCACAAGAATTTTGCTCTCAATTGGATTTGATCTATATGTGCGGCAACTACGGGGATGCTATGACTAGCAATACCACAATTCCTGCGATCGAGTATTGGCACCGCATGGGAGTTCCTCAGATTGGCCTGTACACCAACGGTAGCGGGCGCAACCCCGACTGGTGGCGCACCCTGGCACAGGCAATGACAGGAGAACACGATACCGTAACTTTTAGTATCGACGGATTGGCTGATACTAACAGCATTTACCGCCAAAATACTAACTGGGACAGGATAATGCAATCTGTTAATGCCTTTATCCAAGCGGGCGGAAAAGCAGTCTGGCACTACTTGATATTTGAACACAACCAGCACCAAGTAGAAGCAGCCAGAGATTTAGCCAAACAACTAGGATTTGTCGAGTTTGTACCGAAAGCTACCTCTCGTTTTGTGGCGAAAGAGATTTATGACAAAGAGTCGGCAAATCAACAGCCTCAGAAGGCAGAAAACTCTCAGGTAGATGCTAAGAGCGATCGCCCCAACCAACCAGCAACAACTAATGCGTCAGCCCCTCAGAATCAAACACAGACCGCTGTTGGGTTGCACCAACAAGCGGAGGACTGTTTGAAACAAGGACAGCTCTCAGAGGCGATCGCAGCCAGCCAACAAGCCCTAAAAATTCAACCTGATTTTGCAGCAGCCTGGAAAACTTTAGGCAATGCTGTTCAAGGTTTGGGGAAGATGCAAGCAGCAGCAGATTGTTACGCCAAGGCACTCGAAATTCAGCCTAATTTTCCAGAAGTTTATGCTAATGTCGGCAGTCTTTATGCTCAACAGCAACAGTGGCAGCCAGCTAGTGCTTATTACCAAAAGGCGATCGAGCTTAAACCCAATTTTGCCGGAGCTTATCGCAATTTAGCTCAAGTTTTGACACAGTTGGGGCAACCAGAAAAAGCCAATTATGCTTGGTATCAAGCTATAGCTATCGAAACCTCTCAAGCACCCGCTCAAACTCAGTCAATCCCATCACAGCCAGCCAGCCAAGAACTCCAACCCCCATCGTTGGAACAATATAAAAATCCCCAGGGAGACCAATTTATCCAAGCTGTAGAAACATTTGGTAGCCTAAATAATTACTACCGTAATGTAGAAATTAGCTGTCAAACTCAAGCCAGTAAAGATATTTTCATTTCTTTTGAAGCAGAACTCTGGCCTTGCTGTTGGGTCAGCCATACTAAATACGCTGTTTATAACCACACTTACAGACCGCAAATGCTGGCTTTAATTGAAAAGTACGGAAATGGCTTTAATTCTCTGAGAACTCAATCGGTGAAAGATGCGATCGCCAGTGATTGGTTTCGCGAAGACCTCACCAAAAGTTTTTCCTGTTCTAAAAGGTTAGACGTATGCGCTCACGAATGCGGTAAAGCCTTCAATTCAACAGGTTCACAGTATATATAAGAAGGAAGGCACTACACGGATAACGCTGTTAATTCTATCGGGAAACCCTGGTTTTAATGTGGTGAAGCGATCGAATTTCATGTCAGGATTCAGGCAGGTTATCGGGATCGATCCCTTGCGATCGCAAATACTCAGCTAGGCGTTCGGCTCGCTGTTGTAGACCCTCAGCTCGCTGTCGTTCTACCCTCAACTGCTCGCGCATCTGCCCCGCCGCTGCATCCGGCAGGGGATAGACATTTCCTGACTCGTCATACCAAACCAGAATTTCTTGCTCGATGCCCCCAATAACTTGCTGAGATCGCCCTATGCCCAGTCTCACTTCTGGCATCCAATAGGGTTCGCCAATCTGCTGCCGGTACTGCCCGTCAATCAGCTTGTACACTTCAAACGATTGATGCCGATCTCGCCGCCAAAATTCGGGGTTGTAAATAATGTAGTACAAAACCCCTAACCCGGCATAAATCGACATTTTATCGTCGTACTCTCCACCGGGTTTGTGAGACACCATTTCCAATGCTAAGATCGGCACAACCTCGTTTTCTTCCCAGACAGCATAGCTGCGGCGAGATTTGCCCCCTTTTCGGCGCTCCACCCCCAAACTGAGAAACCCGTCGGGGACGACAGGCACTTTGGGACTGATTCCTGTGGTGTGATACACCGCCATATCCACCCCAAAGTACCAATCCATGCGAGCCGACCAAATGCTGGTCAGGACAAACAACAATAGGTTCGGCAGCAGATTCTGGTCTTCGTTATCCACAGGGGTATCGTCCGAACAGGGCAGGTCTTCGGTGGACGGCAAGCTGAATTTTAGTTCTGGGGAAATCATGGCAGTTAACTCCCATCGAGATCGTTAACCTGATTTTAGATTATAGCAACTTTTTTTTGAATTTTGAATTTTTAATGCGGTAAAGTTTTTAATTCAACGGGTTCGCACTAGATATAATCAGGAAGAAGCAAGAACATTTTGTTGAAAGATCCCAATTTCAGCTAAACTCAAAAATACACCCCACAACTAGGAGAACTCACAGTGGAAGTTCTAGACATCAAACACAACATCGAAACATTGTCCGATCGACTAACCAGCCTACAAGACTGTCTTTAGCTCAGCAATAACCGCCGAAAACCAAAAGTTACAACAGCTAGCAGCACAGCCGACATCGGGCAACAGCATCAACACAGTTGAACGCCTACTCCAAGAACTAGACGCACTGGAATTCGATCGGGCAAAACTCAACCAGTGCCAAACAATTTTGGCAGATGCTACAGCAGCAGTGGAGTTGCTCGAATTTCAAGCAGACGACGAACTAGAGCAAGAACTTCAAACTAATTTAGCTCAACTCAACTGCTCTCTCGAAGAGTGTGAATTAGAGCAATCCTTGAGCTGGCCTTGCGACAAAAATGGAGCCTACCTCATAATTAATACAGCAATAGATGACTTAGATGCTCTAGACTGGGCACAAATGTTGCTGAGAATGTATGCTCGTTGGGGACAAAACCGAGGCTATAGAGTTATATTAGTTGAAGATTCCCTATTGGAGTATGTAGAAATTAATTCTGCTATTTTGGAAATAGGAGGAGTTAATTCTCTAACTTTGGCAATAGACGGACGTTACGCTTACGGCTATCTAAAGTCAGAAACCGGAGTGCATCTACTGAAACGTACATCGCCTTTTAATATTACCAGAAAGCAGGCGAGTTCAGTGACGGTGGAAGTTGTGCCAATGTATGTTGAACTGGAGATTCCACGGCAGGATTTAGAATTAATAATCTTGCCTCCTCCCTACGTGAGGTGTGTAATCCGAACTTTGGTGAGGATTGTTCATGTTCCTACTGGTATTTCTGCAATATCTGGGGAGGAGCGGAGTCGATTGCAAAATAGAGAAAGGGCTTTGGCGGTTCTCACCAGCAAACTGTTTGCTATTATGCAAAGACAAGGAGTTCAACAGCTTGCAGACATTCAGTGCGAGATCCTAAAAACAGTCCTTAACCAACCAATTCGGGAATATCAATTTGCCAGCGACAGCGCGAACCAGGGCAAAGTTCTGGATCTCCGTACAGGAATCCAAACAACAGCCGTCGCCGAGGTACTCGACGGCAAAATTGACTCTTTTATCAAAGCTGGTGTGCTGCTGAAAAATTGATTTGCACATTTAGAGCAAAATTTCAGCTAAACTCGAAAATACAGCCCACAACTAGGAGAACTCACAGTGGAAGTTCTAGACATCAAACACAATATCGAAACTTTGTCCGATCGACTGGGTACAACCCAGGACTATCTTTGACATCCCCGCACTCACAGCCAAAATCCAAGACTTAGAGCAAATCTGCGCCCAACCAGCATTTTGGGACGACCAAGATCGAGCTCAAGAAACCCTCCAAGAACTTAATGACTTCAAATCTCATTTAGACCAATACCGCGGCTGGCAGACTAGCCTAGAAGACGCTAGAGCTATTTTAGAACTGCTGGAGTTAGACGCAGACGAGTCCCTATTCCAAGAAGCCTCAGCCAGTCTTTCCCAGTTAACCCGCGAACTCGACCAGTGGGAACTGCAACAATTACTGTCGGGCCCCTACGACGAAGGCGGCGCCGTTTTGACAATTAACGCCGGGGCGGGCGGCACAGATGCTCAAGATTGGGCAGAAATGCTGCTGCGGATGTACACCCGCTGGGGAGAAAGTCACGGTTACAAAGTACATTTAACGGAGATTTCTGAGGGAGAGGAAGCAGGTGTTAAATCGGCTTCTTTGGAAATTGTCGGCCGCTACGCTTACGGTTATATGCGATCGGAAAAGGGCACTCACCGTTTGGTCAGAATTTCGCCGTTTAATGCTAATGACAAGCGTCAAACCAGTTTTGCGGGCGTTGAAGTGATGCCTGTACTCGATCGATCCGTCAAGTTGGAGATTCCAGAAAAGGATTTGGAAGTCACTACTTCCCGCGCTGGCGGCAAGGGCGGGCAAAATGTTAACAAGGTGGAAACGGCAGTCCGCATCGTTCACCTTCCTACCGGCTTGGCTGTCCGCTGTACGGAAGAACGCAGTCAGTTGCAAAACAAGGAAAAAGCTCTCGCACTGCTGAAAGCACGGCTGTTGGTGATTGCTAAGGAACAGCGGGCTTCGGAAATTGCCGAGATTCGCGGCGACATGGTGGAGGCGGCTTGGGGCCAGCAAATTCGCAATTATGTTTTTCACCCCTATCAAATGGTCAAGGATTTGCGGACTGGAGTGGAAACAACCGCCATCGCAGATGTAATGAACGGCGAATTAGACCCGTTTATTCAAGCTTACCTGCGGCAGGAAAATCAGTTGGTCAGTTGACAGTTGACAGTTGACAGTTGACAGTTGACAGTTGACAGTTGACAGTTGTCAGTTGTCAGTTGTCAGTTGTCAGTTGTCAGTTGTCAGTTGTCAGTTGTCAGTTGTCAGTTGTCAGTTGTCAGTTGTCAACTGTGAGGACTTCAGTCCGCAAGAAAGTAGGACTGAAGTCCTCACTACGAACCAATTTTCTGGTATGATTTTGGGGTTTTGGTCGATCGCCCGACATCCAACAGGTCGCGCCACCAAAACCTTGATATGATAAAACTTGATCTAACAAACACTAAGGAGAAAGAATGACCCAAGTTGTAATCGGCGAAAATGAAGGGATTGAGTCAGCCCTACGACGGTTTAAGCGACAAGTTTCCAAAGCGGGTATTTTCCCCGACATGAGAAAGCACCGCCACTTTGAAACCCCCCTCGAAAAGCAGAAGCGCAAAGCTATTGCCAGACGCACTAAGAGACGCTTCCACCGCAACAACAAACCCTAGAAATAGCACTAAATTGATTCGGCACATATAATGCCTTGCGATTCTAGTACCGCAGCGACTCGGAGAATCACCGCTTCGCTGTAGGGAGCACCGATAATTTGTACTCCCAAGGGCAAAGCGCCGGGCCGCTGTACGGGCACGCAAAGAACGGGTAAGCCTATAAATGATAGGGGTTGGGTGAACAGTCCCAGATTGGGACGCACTAATATTTCTTGTCCGGCGATGACCATTTTCTCGACACCAATTTCAGGAGCGGCGATCGGGGTTGCGGGTGCGAGAATGATATCTGTATGTTGGAATATGGCGCGAATTCGATCGCGATACCACTGTCTAAATCTCTGCGCTTGCACGTACCACGTCGCAGGAATCAGGGTTCCAGCCAAAAAACGATCGCGCGTCGCCGGATCAAAGTCTTGGGGGCGCGTCCGCAAATTCTCCAAATGCAAGTTTCCCCCCTCGCAAGCCGTAATGATGAATGCCGCCGCCCTCGCGCGATCGGATTCCGGTATGCTGACAGTTACAAGCCCTCCGATTTTTGGGGGGCTAGTTATTGCATTTTCTGACTGAATATCACATTTTGTTAAATTTGTCAAGGCCTTAGCAACTATTTCTACAGCAGCCAAAGCTTCCGGTTCGGCCCCTGTGGCGAAATACCCATCAGCAACAGCAATTCGCAATCCTGCAATTCCTACATCTAACTGTGGCGAACAAGGTTCTGGCGGGCGTTGAGTGCAAACTGGATCGCGATCGTCCGGGCCTTGTAGGATATCATACAGCAGCGCCATGTCTCGGATCGATCGCCCAAACGGCCCCACACAATCCAAACTACTCGAAAATAAATAAGCGCCAGCCCTTGATAAACGGCCGTAAGTCGGCTTAAACCCAAACACACCGCACAAAGCAGCGGGCACGCGGATGGAACCGTTAGTATCAGAACCGAGGGTGAAGGGTACTAAACCGGCGGCGACTGCTGCTGCGGAACCGCCACTGGAACCGCCGGCGATGCGCGCAGTATCGCGGGGATTGCGAGTCGGGCCATAGTGGCTGTTTTCCGTGACAAAACCGTAGGCGTACTCATCCATGTTCAGCGTACCTAGAAGGATTGCACCAGCGTGTCTGAGTCGGGCGACTGCCGCCGCGTCCTGGGTAGCGGGAGGGTTGTCAGCGTTGATTTTTGACCCGGCTAGGGTGGTAATTCCACCGACATCGAACAAGTTTTTGACTGCGAAGGGAACGCCTGCTAGTGGGCCTGGGTTTTCGTGACGTGCGATCGAATTATCTATCTTTTCGGCTGCTGCGATCGCACTTTCTGCGGTGATGGCTGTAAAGCAATTGAGTGTTTGATCTCGATCGGCAATTCGTTCTAAAGCAGCGGTAACAACTGCTCTCGCTGTAATTTTACCACTTTTAACCGCCGATGCTGTGGCGACTGCATCCGCTCCTGCTAAAAATTTGCTCTCATCTGCGTTCATCGGCGTTTATCTGCGGTTAACAATCAAGGTTGAAACACTGGTGCAGCTTCGATTTCGTGGGGTAAAGGAAATTCGGTGACGAGTCGGGCGATTTCCGCTATCCTCTCGAAGTTTACCACAACAGCGGGCCGATGTTCGGGCTTGATGGGTAAATTGATTAGTTCGGATGTGCGATCGACATATTCTTCTATATTTACCATTTATTTTTCGTTGTTAGTATGGGAGTGCGATCGATTATTGTATTGTAATCGCGATCGGGCTGTCAGTTATTATTGCTCAGTTTTTTGTATTCCTCCGATTGTCTGATATCATCTAAAGGTGATATAGGTTCATTTGGTAGATCGGGACTGAATTCTATACATATATCGACAACAGCTTTATTATACTTTGTATTATCATCATTTTCACAATATGAATTTACTATTTTTGCCTGCACTCTCACTGTTCCTTCCTGCCATCCTCCAAAACCTACTTTAAGAAGTTTACAATCCTTTCCTTTACCTTTCCATGTAATTTCACTGCTGGTCATCAAATACCCTGAGTCATATGCTATCGTACTTATATCTGATTTTATATCAACACGGTATTCCGAAATGCCACGATAATTATATTGCTCACCCTTTAAAAACTTGTTCTCAAATTCTTTCCTAACTACATCCTTTAATTTCCCTACAGTAAATGTATTATTGGTGTAGAATAACAAAACATCATCATCGCGGTCTAGTGGTTGAAATTTATCATTCATAAAATTTGATGCTGTCATGTATCTTTAAATATCATGCGTGTAGAAGCAGGAGTTACAAATGTTTCCGTGGCAGTGTCCACCCTATGAATACAACTATTTTAACCTTTTTTATGTCTGCTTACTTACCAAATTTCATGAACTCAGCCCGCTTCGATGTTTTTCCCCAACTCAAACACTGACAGTTTCCCGCAACTTCTTAACGGCGACATCCAGCGGAGGCAAAGTAAAATCCTCAGCATCCATCAACTCCTTAATTTTATCAAAAATCTCAACCTCCGCCTCTTCCTGATCCGTCAGCTTATCATAAAAATAAGGATCAGTCAACCACTGTTCAAACGCTATCATCAATAATCCATTAGACGAAAGTTCAAACCGCCAATACTTAGAAACTCTGTCATCAACCACTTCAAACATCGGTGCAGGATTATGGATGGGATAATAGCTATAATTATCATCACAGATATAATACCAAATAGTTCCTTTCCATTCTCGGATAGCATAAACAACATATTCCTTGTCTATTGTTAGTGGTAACTCGACTTTTCGAGTGTAGCCGCGTGGCGGATCTATATAATTTTCAGGAAGACATTCACCCGTCTTAGCAATGCAACGAATTTTCATAACTTGATTACCTACATATTTTTAGGTGCTGTTTTGGGATACTGTCGCTTGAACTTGAACTCCACCTCTTGAAGAGTCTGACTGTTCTTCAACCAATGGACTTGTACAGAAGCTCCATTAATTTCAAAAGCCTCAATGCTTGTCATTTTATCCCAATCTTCAGGATTTCCGCCATAAATAGCAATAAGTCTCGGCGCATCCCCCAATAATCTATCTGTACCGCAATGAATTACTATGCAATTACCAGCCTTAGCATCTTGGAGAAGAAGTTGCTCTGGTAAATTTCTCGGACTCTCATCGGGAATAGCACCTTGACTCATAATTTAACAGTTTCAAACCCACATTCCGCAGATATTCAGACAAATTTAATAATTTTAAATTGGGAGGCATGAAACCCTGAAATAAATACCTAGCAAAGATTTCAAGTCTTGCT
>JARCMA010000243.1 GCA_030248405.1 Microcoleus sp. MP8IB2.171 | reverse complement strand
TCGAGGAAAACAGTCACTCCGGCGACACCGAGTTCTCCGGCTGCTTGAGTGCCGTTGCCATCTAAGTCGTTAAATTTGATACCAGTAATGCTGCCTAGTGGCGCGACAACAGGCACCGGCTGTGCGGAAAATTCGGAGGTGTTGCCAGCAGCGTCGGTTGCTGTGGCGGTGATTAATTGACCGGGTGTAACTGCTGCCAGGAAAGTTTGATTAAAAGCAGCGTTGCCTGCCGCGTCTGTTGTTATCGGGATAGAAGCAATTAAGGTTTGACCTTGGGTGCCGGGGGCTGTGTTGGTAAAAAATTGCAGGGTGAAATTGGTACTGGGCGTGCTGTTGAAGGTTCCGGCGACGGTGACGCTGCCGGCGCTGACCGTCGCGGTGGTGAGTACGGGGGTGTTTTGGAGGTTGTTGGCACCGATGTCGGCATCGCCTGCATCGTTGGCGGTGATACCGTCGTTGCCGAGGTCGATGCCCGAGCCAGTGTTGGCGAAGATCGAGTTATTTTGGATGCTGTTGCCGGTACCGGAGGCAATGGTTATCCCATTAACACCGTTATTGGCAATTATATTCCCCAGACCTGCTGCTGTACCTCCGATCGCATTGCCCGAAGCGTTAATCTGTATTCCACTTGAGGCATTCCCTAACGCACCCGTACCATTGGATTGAGTACCAATCAAATTGCCAACCACAGAATTGGCTGTGGCAGTATTAATGATGTTGATTCCGACTATACTGTTGCCAGAAATCGTGTTGCGATCGGCTACGGTACTCCCACCAATCCTGTTGTTAGAAGCACTATCAATAACCAGGCCGATGCTGTTTGGCAAAGCAGTGGTGCCTGTGGAATTAGTGCCGATTAAGTTACCCACCACAGAGTTACCTGTGGCAGCAGCGCCACTGAAGATCATACCAACATTAGCATTACCCGAAATCAAATTGCCCGCTCCAGGTGCGCCACCAATCGTGTTGTTGGGCGAATCTGTGACGTTTATGCCGGCACCGCCGCCGACTACCCCGTTGGATAAGGCACCAGCGCCACTGGCGTTTGTGCCGATGAAGTTGCCCTGCACGAAGTTGCCGCCTACCGCGCTCTGGATCAGTACGCCAAAAACAGTATTGCCAGAAATGATGTTGCGATCGGCTGCCGTATTCCCGCCAATTGTGTTGTTGGTGGCGTTATTATTGACGATCGCGCCAACGTTGTTTGCTAAAGGCCCAGTACCTGCTGCATTGGTGCCGATCAAGTTACCCCGCACCAAGTTGCCTGTCGCAGTAGCGCCAGTGATCAGCAGACCGGCAGCAGAATGTCCGGCAATCAGATTTCCAGCACCTAGAGTATTGCCACCAATTATGTTGTTAGGTGCATTGTCTACAGTCACCCCACTGTTGGTGTTGGGTAAGACGATCGTGCCGCTGACATCTGTGCCAATGTAGTTGCCAAGCACAGAGTTGCCTGTGGCAGTATTGCCAACAATGTATACGCCGAAGGAAGTATTGCCAGAAATAATATTGCGGGCCGCAGGCGTATTTCCACCAATAATATTGTTTCCAGATCCGACGACTACACCTATGTTCCCATTCGCCAAGGCAGCGTTGCCAGCGGCATTGGTACCGATAAAGTTGCCCTGTACAGTGTTGCCAGTGCCTGCGATGAAGATCCCGATCGCACTGAAACGATTGATTGCCAGTCCTTGTACGTTGATGCCACTGCCTTGGAGTGTTAGACCGTTTGAAATCAGCCCTGGGCTGGCTCCACTTAGTTCAATCAGTATTGTGGCTGGAGTAGTCGCACTCGCAGCAGCAGCCCCAGGTTGACTGAAGCCATTGATGCTGACAGCCGCAGTAATATTTGGCAAGGCAGTCAGGGGCGCGATCGTCTGCACACCTGCGGCGAGAATGGCAAAGTTAATATTGTGCGGTGGTGCAGCATCAGCATTCGCATCTAAAATCGCTTGCCGCAGCGAACCCGGCCCACCGTCACTGGTGTTATTAACAGTAAATACAGTCAAAGCGTGGGCGTAATTTGCCATCACCTTCGGCTCGATCGCCAATCCAGCCTTAATCGCTCCAGTCGCGTATTCAAGCAACCAGTTTCCGCCTTTTTGGGCACTCCCCGTCAGATCGGTAGAAGCAGCAATATTAGCTTTTGTTAACTTGCTCAGCTTTTGTACAAAAGCTGCTCCCTGTTCACCTGCTGCTACGTTACATCCGTAGAGCAGAATTTCAAATCGATTTTGAATTGAATTGACAGATGACGAAAACCACCGTTTCAAACAGTCGCGATATGTTTCTAAATTGTCGGAATTCAGGATAGTTGGCCCTAGCTGCAAACTTCCAGATTCCCCGTGAGAAATAATGTGAATGCTTTCTATACCTTGGCGGTTCTGCAGTGCTTCGGCAATTTGTTCGATGCCGTCCCGCGTGCGATCGACTAAAATTACCTCCATCCCCGGTTTCACACCTGCCGCCAGACTCTGCCAATCTTCAACTGCTGAATCTACGAATACTATTTGTTGGTTTTTCATAATTACTGTTCCCCCATGCACCTAAGTAGGTTTTCAAAATGTTGTTTCCGTGCGATGATAGTCGCTACTTCAATCCACCACAAATACGGCAACCACAAAACCCGCCTTCAACTTAGTAAAAGTTGTATAGACAAAGCTTTACAATTATCTATTTTTGTGATTCTTGTAAATCTGTTGGAGCTGGAAAATTGCTCGATCGCACTTTTTCATGATCAACTTAAAAAAACCAGACCCCAGGTACAGCTAGCTTGTTCCCGATTACGGAAATTTTTCAAAAAACGTAAGTATAATTTACACAACTTAATGTACGGTTTTTTACTAAGTACACTTTTGTGAAAAAGAATCAAACTCTACGCAAATTCCAAACCCATAGAGTGGTACGTATCCAGCAATTCTTCAATCTCAAATCTCCAGTCTCGAATCTCAAACCGCAGGGCTGGGATTTTGGCAAATTCAGCGTGTCCCTCATAACATAGAGGAATAGTCGCCTTCATGGCATCATAGAAACTTGTCCCTCACATCCTAATTGAAATCGATGACAGCTCAAAACTCCCCTGTTTCCCCCGTCACTTGGAAAGAAGACAGAGTTCTGCTAATTGACCAAAACCGACTACCGAAAGAATACGGTGTAGTCGAAATTAGCCGCTGCGAAGATATGGCTGAGGCAATTAAAACTATGATAGTCCGAGGTGCTCCGGCGATCGGCGTAGCGGCAGCCTACGGGATGTATTTGGGCGCGAGGGAAATCGAAACGGGCGATCGCACCGAATTTCTCGCTAAACTAGAACAAGTTGGTGATTTATTGCGATCGACTCGTCCCACAGCCGTTAATTTGTTCTGGGCGATATCCCGAATGCTCAAAACAGCCGAGAAAACTAGCGGTTCCGTCGAACAAATACAAAAAACTTTGTTAGAAATGGCTAAAACCATTCAAGCAGAAGATTTGCAAACTTGCAAAGATATCGGCGACAAAGGTTTAGAAGTTCTGCCAGCTACACCAGAAAAATTGAACTTATTAACTCACTGCAATGCCGGTGCATTAGCCACAGCCGGCTACGGAACAGCATTAGGTGTATTTCGTTCTGCTTGGCGAGAAGGCAGACTCGGTAGAGTGTTTGCAGACGAAACTCGCCCCCGTCTCCAAGGTGCAAAACTGACAACTTGGGAATGCGTGCAAGAAGGAATTCCCGTCACATTGATCGCCGACAATATGGCCGCTCACTGTATGAAACTCGGCATGATTCACGCAGTAGTTGTCGGTGCAGACAGAATCGCTGCTAACGGCGACGCAGCCAATAAAATTGGTACTTACAGTTTAGCAATTGTTGCCAAAGCTCACAATGTCCCGTTCTTTGTCGCGGCTCCTCTGTCAACAATTGATTTTGAACTTTCCGACGGCAGCAAAATCCCCATTGAAGAACGCGATGCTGTGGAAATGTATCAAGTTGGAACTACGCGAATTTGTCCAGAGGGTGTAGAATTTTACAATCCCGCTTTTGACGTAACTCCGGCGGCCTTAATATCGGGAATTATTACCGAACACGGCACAGTTGCTCCGGGAGAGTTGAAACAGTTTCAAGCAAAACAATTAGTTTGATTGTATGTTACTCACCCGCTCAATTCACGAGAAATTCTTGCAAATAATGCCGCTTTTGTCAAGTAGGTTTGCCGATAAAATTGACTTTAAATCTGTAGAATAAAGCCGGATATCTGTAGGGGAAAGCCTGACATCTGTAGGGACACGGCAGTGCCGTGTCCCTACCGGGAATCAACTTTTAAGCAATCGTAAAAACATGACTTATATATCTCGCAATCTGCAGAGGAAAGTTTTTATAACAGCTCTAACTTTGCCAGTTGTTTTTGCTACAGTCGCTCAGGCTCAATTGTCGCCAACCTTGAAAGCTCAGGAATCAGCAGCTAAACAATATGTGGCAGCGATGAATAAAGCTCAGCAAGCCTACTATGCAAACAATACTGGTTTTACCAGTTCTGTTTCTAATCTAGGTCTAGGCCGCATTAAAGCTGATACAGCTAACTACAAATATTCAATTAATAACGGGAACAAAGCTGTATTTAATTATGCAGTGTCGAATCAAGCTAATCTCAAAAGTTTTGTGGGAGGAGTTTTTTTGGTAAACAACAAGAGGCAAACAATTTTGTGTGTAAATGTAGCTCCGGGAAAAACTAAGCCAGCTAATCCCATTAATACTAATGGGGTTTTAAACTGCGCTGCTAAAACAGCAAAAATTGTTAAATAAACAATCTTTAATTTATGTGTGATTTAGCAGAAAATTGGATTGTAAGCGCCGATTTTGCTAAGCAATTACTGTTAGAAGGAGCTACTCTGCTTGATGCTCGCGAACTTATTTTAAAGTGGTTTTGCCGTCTCCCACAAGCTATTCCCGTAACTTGGCAGGAATTTTCGCATTCCGACTTTCCGCACCAAGGTAAAATTATCGCAGATGATGCAATTTTAACACAAAAACTGCAAGCACTGGGAATTTGTCAAGACCAACCTGTAATCGTCATTGCCGATTCCGCGAAAGGCTGGGGCGAAGATGGGCGGATTGTTTGGATGCTGCGGACTTTGGGACATGAAAAAGCTGTTTTTGTAGATGGAGGATATCGAGCTTTTGTTAAAGCAGGAATCGATCGCACAAACCGCACAAATCATCCATCGCAGCCTGGAGATTTTATTGTATCTCGCCGCTCGAATCGAGAAATCAATCGAGATGATTTAAAAGCTATTTTAGGCAATGATAACTTAGCAGTGATTGACGCGAGGGAGCCGCGAGAATATGCAGGTCAAACGCCTTACGGAGAAACGCGGGGCGGTCACATTCCCGGTGCAATTCATCTCTACTACAAAGAGTTGACAAACAAGCAGGGAAAACTGCTGGAACGCGAGGAAATAGTCGCTATTTTGCAGTATAAAGGAGTTTCGGAGTCAAGTGAGATTGTGAATTATTGTTCGGGGGGAGTTCGCTCTGCATGGTTGACTTGTGTATTGACAAATCTGGGATTTAATGCTAAGAATTATGCAGGTTCAATGTGGGAATGGTCGGCTTCACCTGCCGATAGCTATCCGTTGGAAAAAAAACCTAGTGCGCGTTAGTTTGGAGCTTTTAATTAATAGTTGAAATAACGATAGCTGACGCACTTTAGAGTTTGAGTCGTAGGGAGCATCTCAGTTTTACAAAAAGCATTTTTTTATTTATTATAGTGCGAGCGTCCCCGCTCGCGAGTAGAATCCGCGATCGGGGACGATCGCACTATAAATGCTTGCGCTGAAATGCTCCCCAGTCCTAGCGGTAGGGTGCGTCAGCTTGGAGTTTCTCAACTCACGATCGCACCCTACAACTGACGCACCCTACCTTCGCTGTCACAAAACCGGCTAATTTATCAGGCATTTAACCTTGACAAACGGGCGGGTTTCAGGTTGGAGCATCTCAACCGACTTGTTCAAGATATTGAGCCAAATCATCTCGCAGGCGGCTGAGTTGAGCTTCGGTTGTCACGCGCAGCCGATCGTCCCTAACCGTAATCAGCACTTTCGCAGCAAAAGGTGTCGGCCAGATATTCGGGTTGCAAAAAACCTCCAAAAATACATCCCCCGCATACCGATATTCCATCGGTTTTTTGGGAGAGGCTTTAGCGCCAGCGGTTTTGGCTGCTACAGCTTTCAAGCTTTCCATCAAAGCTGCAATCTCGCTTTGCAAATCCCGCGCGGCTTGCGGGGAAAAACTAAAGGAGACAGAACCTTCAATTAAATTCAGTGTCAGCGTAGAAAGAGACATGGGCAATGAAATTTAACATACAATTGTTAATGATAAAAGATATAGTAACTCAAAAGAAGTACCTGCCAGCTAAATTGGACTGCGAGAATGCTATTAATTACAATTTGTCTCAAGTAGCTAGGCTAAATTAATGAATATAAATCTAGCCGCAACCTAGATTCCACGATACTTTTAACCTTTTATGACTTGATAAGCTTTAAACTAGAAGCCAGAACACTTGATGGCAGATAGAGGAGATTTTATGGTTGCCGATAACCGTTCCGAAGTCCGCAAGGTTTTAATCATTACCTTATTGCTAAATTTGTTGGTACTAGCCATTAAAGCAGTAGTGGGTTGGCTGACAGGTTCCCTCAGTTTGCTAGCAGATGCCTTGCACAGCGTCACTGACAGCGCTAATAATATTTTAGGATTGGTAACTAATCATTATGCCAATCCGCAGCCCGATCGCGATCATCCCTACGGACACCAAAAATTTGACGCGCTCGGTGCTCTGGGAATTGCGGTTTTTCTGGGAATTGCCTGTTTTGAAATTCTCAGCGGTGCTGTCGAAAGGCTGCTACACGGCGGTAAAGTTGTCAATATATCCCCAAATCAACTGTGGATTTTGCTGCTGGTACTGGGAATTAATATCTTTGTCACGTTTTACGAGCGCAGAGTTGGCAAACGTCTTGGTAGCGCAATTTTGGTGGCGGATGCTCAACACACGATGAGCGATGTTTGGGTGACAATTATGGTCATTGGCGGGTTGATCGGTGTTTGGCAAGGTCAGGTTTTAAACATACCTCAATTGCAATCCCTAGACGTGTTTTTGTCTTTTCCTGTGGCTGTTTTGGTATTTAGCAGCGGTTGGAAGGTTTTAAGGGAAAATCTGCCTTGGTTGGTGGATGAAATGGCGATCGCACCGGAAGTTATTCACGCGATCGCAATGGATGTACCGGGTGTTATCAACTGTCACTCGATCGCCTCTCGCGGTGCGATCGGGCGTCAAGTGTTTATTGAAATGCACATGATTGTGGATGCTGTCGATGTAGAAACAGCTCACCGGATTACAGAAGAAGTAGAAGCCCGTTTGGAAGAACGTTTCAGCCCTGTACGCATCTTAATTCACGTCGAGCCTCCGGCTTACGAGTCCGATCGAATTAGCTACGATTCTGAAGAGAAGGAAGCAGGAAAGAGGATGCAGGAAGGAGGAAATATCTAGGATGTATCTGCAGCAAACAGCAGGCTCAGGGAGCGAGCAAGAAAGCCTTTTTGGGCGATCGGCATTCCTCGATTTTTTTAAATCTTATCAATCGGATTCAAGCGATCGCACTTCATTTTGTGGCGTTTTTCCACAGGAAAAGGGGGGTTTTCCACAGGAATCGGCAAGTTTTCCACAATAGAGCGATCGGCTGTCGTCGATTTCTGTCTTTCTATTTGTATAAATTCCAAGTATTTTGAATTTCTGTAGCCATTTCCCCCCGCAAATGCCAAGGTAGCAAAATCTCCACTTTTGAACAGAGAGCTCGCAGCCATCTCAACGGGTAGTGCGGATGGAATTTTTACTTTATTTTATCTGGTGCTAGCCTATCTACTCTCGATCGTAGCGGAAATTCTCCTACTCTGTTTTAGCGGACGATTCTCTTAATTCAGAGAAAGATCAAGAAATGTTTCGATCGAGTTGGATTTGGGGGAGTGAGTGCGATCGCGCCTGAGTTGGTGAAAAAGCGATCGCCTTCTGCCAAAATCAAAATTCAAGCCTCCAAAATCGATCGATGCAGCCATTTCAAAACTGCATCGATGAGATTCGGATGGTTAGGAGAAATGCGTTTTATATTGTCGCATGGTCGATCGGTGATGATTGCGATCGTGCCTCCAAAAGCACTCAGTGCAGTTAGAAAAGGTTCGCTGAATTCGCGATCGATTTTAGAGTTGTAGAACACCAACGCAACTCGTTTTTCTAGGTTTCTCAAATTCAGTCGCCAATAGGCTTTGAGCAGTGGCATAGTTGTGGGTGTTCCTTCTTGTCGTTCTGGACAACCTTGCTCTACCATTTCGATGTAGATATCAGTGGCGGGATTATCTGGATAGCTAAATTGGCTACCATCAATACAAATCAGTTGTAC
>JARCMA010000242.1 GCA_030248405.1 Microcoleus sp. MP8IB2.171 | reverse complement strand
TTATCAAGGGGAGGGAGTAAGAAATTCACAAATGATTGAGGATTGCTATAGTTATTAGTTATTAGTTATCAACTCTTATTTGTGGATTGATAACTAATAGCTAACGATCGGAAAGAGCTTTTTTTATGCGACCCTCACGAAAAATAACAATCTTAAGTGTTTGGCTCAATCATACAAAACACGTTCAGCTTATTCCCATCAAGATCCCGAAAATATCCCGCATAAAACCCTGGCAACACGCCTCTTGGCCCTGCGGCTCCTTCATCCTTAGCCCCAAGTTCGATCGCCTTGTTATAAACTAAATTTACTTTTTCAGGGCTGTCAACTTGAAGAGCGATCATTACTCCATTACCAACTGTTGCTTTATTACCATCAAATGGTTGTGTCACACAAAGTCCTGGTTTTTCTGGAGAAACGCCCCATGCGATAAATCCCTCGGTTTCCATGAATCGTTTAGCGCCAATTTCAGCAAGCAAAGCATCATAAAACTTGGCTGCACTTTGAATATCGTTGGTACCGAGGGTAACGTATCCAATCATATTTTTTGTCCTCTAACTGAATTTTGACTGCAAATTTTAAAATCAATCAAGAGAGCCATTTCTGAGAAAAGGGTAACTCATTTTTGTACAGACGACGCAGGAACTAAAGTTTTTTACCTGGTTTCACAGTCGTGCTTAATTCCCAGCTTATTCTATTGCTTGAATGCACTCAGGACTATCTCTGGTGGGATTGTTGACGATCGCACTTACGGCCTTTGCTGTCATGGCTGTGGCAGCATACGGCTTTAACAGCGGCAAAACTTCCTGAGCACTGTTAACAGCAGGATCGAGCCACTTTTCCCAGGCGCACTCAGGGAGAATCACCGGCATT
The DNA here is from genome assembly GCA_030248405.1 of Microcoleus sp. MP8IB2.171. Classification (GTDB taxonomy): domain Bacteria; phylum Cyanobacteriota; class Cyanobacteriia; order Cyanobacteriales; family Microcoleaceae; genus Microcoleus. Next base: position 9,048 of record JARCMA010000242.1, on the reverse strand, counting down.
CGATCGTGCACTGGCTGCACAGTTTCGTTAGCAGCGGTAGTAATTATACTGCAAGATACAATCTTTTCTGCTTCGGGAGATTTCCAACTTTCCCACAAACCGGCAAAAGCAAAAGGTTCGCCCTCCGCCGCTTGAAAATAGTAAGGTTGTTTGTGCTTTAAGAGCGGTAGCCATTCGTAGAAACCGTCAGCAACTATCAAACATCGCCTGTGCTTGATGGCGCTGCGAAAAGCAGGTTTTTCGGCTACAGTTTCCGATCGCGCATTAATCATCTTACTGCCTATTTTCAGATCTTTTGCCCAACTCGGAATCAAGCCCCAGCGCATAAATTGGAACTGTCGCTGCATTTGCTGGGGAGAAACTGTAACTGTCGCCACTGATTGAGTTGGGGCGATATTGTATCGCGGTTTCATGTCGGGAACTTCCGACAGTTTGAAGAATTCGGCGATGATTTGCGCTGAAGTATTTAAAGTGAATCGTCCGCACATAATTTATAGTTGGTACATCTCCAGATTTCCCCCATTTCCCCTTGACAATCAACTCCGCAAACGGCCCGATCGCAAAATGCTAAGAATTAACCAAAAACCCAAAAAACTCGCCGCCCCAAATAAACCATTGCTCAAAAAAGATAGCTGAGCAGTTTGAGCATTAGAAGAAATAATTGCCGCCCCCACAATCAGCGAACCCACAACAATACTAAAAGAAAGTCGGTTCGCAGAATCCCCCAGAGTGCGGCGTAGCGGATCGAGTTCTTTTAGTGTCAAGTTCCACTTCAAAGTTTCGGAAGTAACCCGGTCTAAAAGCACTTCCACCTGTCGCGGAGATTGCAAAGATAAGCTTTTCAGATCCAGGGCAGTTCTCAACAGAGCTTGCACCGGGTCATCTCCCAACAACTGACGCCGAAACATATCGGTCATCAGCGGTTTAACCTGCTCTATAATATTGAATCTGGGATTAAAAGAACGCGCCAATCCTTCTAAATTAGCTAGAGTTTTTGCATATAAACCGAGATTGCTGGGTAGCCTAATTTTATTGCGCCTGGTGATTTCTAGAACTTCATAAAAAATTTCCGATAAGTTCATTTGTGACAAGCTGACATTGTAATACTTGCGGAGCATTCGAGCTAAATCGTTCTCTAGATTAACTAAACTTGTCGGCTGAGCAAATTCTGCCATTTCTAAAGTTAATTGAGCGCAGCGCTGAGCATCTAAATCGACAATTGCCAGCAACATTTCTGTCAAATTCTGTTGAGTTCGCGGGTCTAATCTGCCGACCATGCCGCAGTCCAGCAAAGCTATCCGGCCGTCTGTTAGATAAAATAAATTGCCGGGATGCGGGTCTGCGTGAAAGAATCCGTCGATGTACAACTGCTGGAAGAAAACGCGGCAAAGTAGCGTTGTAATTGCTTCGCGTTCGGCATTTATATCTCCTTTGTGGCCAATTCCTTGCAAATCGCCTAACAAAATCGGCACTCCGTTCAGCCATTCCATTACTAAGAGTTTTTTGGTGGTCAACTCCCAGTTAATTTCTGGTAGAACAACTTGTTTTGGGTCAAACCATTTACTTTTAGATAAATTGCGGCGCAGTTCGTCTGTGTAGCTGGCTTCTTGAATGAAGTCTAATTCTGCACGCAGGGCGATCGCAAATTCTTCAGCTAAGGCCACAATATCGTATTGTTGACCGAAGTCTGTCAGCATGACAAGTTCTGCTAAACCTCGAAGTACGGCGATGTCTTGTTCGATGACAATATCAATACCGGGGCGCTGAACTTTCAGGGCGACTTCGCGGCCGTCTTTTAAGGTAGCTTTGTGGGTTTGGGCGATCGACCCTGCGGCGATCGCCTGAGTGTTAAATTTAGCGAAGGTATCTTCGAGAGATTGTTTGAGTTCCTTGCGGACAATAAATTCTACTTCTGACCAAGGTACGGGCGGAACTTCCGCTTGTAGCGTCGAGAGGGTTTCGATGTAGGCGGCGGGTAAAAGGTCGGGACGGGTACTCAGCAATTGTCCCAATTTCACAAAAACTGGGCCTAATTCTACGAGGATGTTGCGGAGAACAGCGGGAGTTGGGAGGCTGGGCGCGTCGGTTTTGCGGCCGGTTAGGAGGCTTTTCATGTAGTCCCAACCGTTGCGGAAGACGACTTCTAGGATTTCTCCTTTGCGAGAAGTGTTTTGAACTAGGCTGAACAAGGGGCCTCCTGGTCGATCGACTTTGCTAGCAATATAACTACTAGGATAGCGCTGTTAACCAAGCTGACCATTGTCTTGAGGAATAAATTGGGTGGAATCGTGGGAATGGGCGCAATTTCTGAAGAGGGATAGCTGCGCCGCGCCTACTTTGGGGTGTGGGGGAGGGCGATCGGTTTTTGGCCGTGGCATTAATCCTCATGCTAATATACAGTTCAAACAGAAATAATATTTTTATGATTAAATTTATAGAGTTTAAAAGTTGTGTCAAAGACTTGAATAAGTAAGTTATTACAAGCAAAATTTTTAATGTGTTTCACATCTATAAAAAACATGATTTTAATCGAATCTCCTGCAACCTCAATCGAATTATCCATCAACTTAACTGACGAGCAATTTTTTGAGCTTTGTCAGCACAACCGCGATTATCAATTTGAACGTACAGCATCAGGGGAATTAATTATTATGCCACCGACAGGCAGTGAAACTAGCATACGTAATGCCGATTTAACATATCAACTTCAAGCCTGGAACCGCGAAACTAAACTGGGAGTTGCCTTCGACTCTTCGGGAGGCTTTAAACTTCCCAATGGGGCCGATCGCTCTCCTGATGCCTCTTGGGTCAAAAAAGAACGCTGGGATGCTTTAACACCGGAACAAAAAGACAGTTTTGCTCCTTTGTGTCCAGATTTTGTGGTCGAATTGCGCTCGAAGACTGATTCGTTGAAAAAGCTGCAAGATAAAATGCAAGAATATATAGATAACGGTGCGAGATTGGGTTGGTTAATTGACAGGCAAAATCGGCGGGTAGAAATTTATCGCCTCGGTCAAGATGTGGAAATTCTCCAAAATCCTGCCACTGTGTCGGGGGAAGATGTACTGCCTGGTTTTGTGTTGGATTTAGCAGAAATTATGTAACCAGTAGAAGCATAACTCGGTTTGACACCCAAAGTGGCGATCGCACCTTCATTTTTCGCCAACTGGGCCGCCGACTTCCAAGTCCTGAAAAACTCCAGTTCCCAATCCAGCCATCCGCCAAGAAAAAACCCACCACTGCATCTTCACCGTAACGGGGGCTGTTAACCGAGCTGACCATTTTCTTGAGGCATAACTCAGGGGCGAGGGGCTATTCCCTTCGGCCTATTTTAAAGATTTGGTATTTTGCTCGCTAAACGTTTCTCAAGACAGATGTCAAGCTGTACAATAGCCCAAAGGGTAAAAAAAAAGGTATAAAAAATGACTTGGAGCTGCGATGGCGTACCCAAAAATAATCCAGAACAATATAGTAGTATTCCCCACTCGACCTATGAGAACGACGGGCAAATTTGCTTGATGTGCGGCTTGCCGAAAGAAGCTGTGGTTAGTCCAGGCAAGTCTCCACCACCACCAATACCGGTCAAACAAATTTTGATGGCTGTAGTAGGAGTAGTAGTCATCGGTGGTGGCGGATTTGGTTTGTACAAAGCGTTTTCAGGCAAAACGCCAGATTCTTCCCAGACAACGGGTGAAGTCACATCGACTACTTCCACAACTGCTGCTTTATCGGGGGAATTCCTTAGTTCTAAAGCAGTCAGCGCCCCACTGATTAGTCAAGGAGAAAAAATCCTGTTAGCAGGCGGCAAAGCTGATGCTGAGAAACAAGCTGGGGCGGCGGCATTTGTAGGCAAGAATTGGGATGATGCGATCGCCAAATATGAAGCAGCAGCCAAAACCGACGCTAACGACCCCGAAACTAAAATTTACCTGAATAATGCCACGGCTCAAAAAACAGGAAATCCCCTGACAATTGCCGTAGTCGTTCCCATCAGTGCCAGCGCTGATGCAGCTAAGGAAGTGCTTAGAGGAGCAGCTTTATATCAAGATCAATACAACAAAAGTCCTACAGTTCCTGGTCGGTTATTAGAAATTGTAATTGTTAATGACGAAGTTGGCAAAACTGTTTCGATCGCCCAAGACTTAGTTAACTCTCCCAACGTATTGGGAGTTTTGGGACACGGCATAGACAGCAGTTCTCAAGACGCGATCAAAACCTATGAAACCGCAGGATTAGCGGCAATTTCGCCGATTAGTTCCAGCGTGTCGATCGACGCGGCCAACAAAGCCACATTGAAATTGACAAAGCTGTTGGAAAAAACCGACGAAATGCTAAAAGTTTACCTCCAAAAAGTTGGGGAAACTGTCGCGAATTATGCTAATAAAAATCACTCCCCCGCGGCGATCGCAATTTTCTACAATTCCGACAGCCTTTACAGCAAGCAACTCAAGGAATTATTAGTTGCCGAAGTGCCAAAAGCTAGCGGCAAAATTGTTAAAGAAGTCGATCTCAAAGCTGGTGCTACTTTTGATGCTAAATCTGCGGTGGCTGATGTCAGCCAAGCGGGAGCAAATGTGATATTCATGGCGATGGGCAAAGACCAAGTAGAACAGGCGATCGCGATCGCTCAAGCCAACAAAGAAACCGTACCACCTTTAGCACTAATGGGAGGCAGCGAACTTTACAATCCTAATACTTTAGTCAAAGGAGAAGATGCCATTAAAGATTTAGTGCTAGCAGTTCCTTGGAGGTGGGAAAAAGACGATCCTTTTTCCAAACAAGCATCCGAGATTTGGCAAGGAAGAGTCAGTTGGCGCACTGCAACGGCTTTCGATGCCACCCAAGCTTTAACAGCAGCAGTCAGCAGCAATCCGACGCGCGAGGGAACAGTCAAATTTCTCACCACAGGAACTCAGATATCGGGAACGGCTAAGGAATTTGACCTCTTAAAAGAGATTCCGTTAGTGAAAGCTGTTGAAGGTAAAGATGGCCCTCCAGGGTCAAAATATCAGTTCGATGCTGTTAAATAGTTGACAAAAATAGTTGCTCAACCATGTTAAAACTACTAAAGGTCGATCGGTGATTAGAAATCAACGCCCGTTGTGGCAACATCCTTTATTTCAGAGACCGTTAATAGTGCTGTGCTTTTGTTTGATCGCTGCAGCACTGTTTGGCATATTCGGGTTTGGTAGACCAAATATTGCAGTGGCGATCGCCCTCGATCTCAGCAGCAGCACCTATCAGCCCCGGCCCTTCAATGCTCCAGGCACAATTATGCAGCAAGAAGTCGCAGCAGTCAAAGCCTATCTAGAGGTGAATTCTAAATTAAGCACCAACCCAAATACAATTCAAGTTTTTGGGATTGGCGGTGGAAAAGCTCCAGCCTTAACCAGTAACTTTAGTTCGGATACCAAAAAAGTAGAAGCAGAATTAGTCAGAGCTCTGCAAGACCCCAACTTGCCGAAATCTCTGCAACCGGAACCTCCCCAAGACAGCCTTGATGTTCCCATCCGGCAGGCATTAAACGCTTTTAAAACCGTGCCGAGTAGCTGTCGCGAAATTGTGATTGTTAGCGATGCTGGTATCGAACTTTCTCCGCAAACCGTCACCGAAGCGGTAGCTGAAAAAGTTAAAATTAATGGCATTACCTTTGGAGGCAAAAGTTTCGATCCACTCAAACAAGCTACAGTACAAACAGGAGGAATTTATATTTCTGGTGCCGATGTTAATCTCAATACAAGCTTTACCGAAAAAATATTTCCCAAACTCAATAGTAATCTTAAATGGGTAATTTTTTGGTTGGGTGCTGCTTGGATTGCCTTGATGTGGACGCTGATTGTGCCGCTCGATCGCTGGTTATTTCAAGGCACAATGAAGATGAACATGACTTTAGCAGGTCAGGCGGCCTTGGGAAATGCGTTTTTCTGGACGGCAAGTACGCCTAGTGTTATCTGGAAATTAGTTGGATTGCCCATTTTTGGTGACGGTTGTTAGTTGTTGTTAAGAAGTAAATGAGTGGGGAAATATCTATTTATGTCACAATACGGTTCAGTTGACACTATTTATGCCCCGGAGATCCCCCTAAATCCCCCTTAAGAAGGGGGACTTTGAGAGCTTTCTTGTCCCTCCCTTTTTAAGGGGGGTTAGGGGGGATCGGGCTTAACTGAACCGTATTGATTTATGTCATTGCGAGCGAAACGCAGTGAAGCAAAGCAATCGCAGAGGTTCTCACGACTTTACATTCTGTTGCACAGCCAGGTTTATTTGCATCTATCTACTTAACTGTTAATTTAAAAAAACGGAGAAAATCATGGCTACTGTTGATGAAAAAAGTATGGTTCCTACTATCTTAATCGGAGTAGGAGGAACGGGTAATGAAGTGTTGGCAAGAGTACGACGTTTGGTTGAGGAAACTTACGGAAGTTTGAAGAATTTTCCAATTATTAGTTTTCTGGTCATTGATACAGACAAAGAATACAAACTAAATAATCCTGGTGCGGGTGGAACTCCGTTTAAGGACAATGAGAAATACTTTGCTAAAGTCAGCGGTAATGAAGTTGAAAATATTATGTCCAATATGGACAACTTCCCGTGGATAGCAGATTGGTTTCCTAATGAATTAGAGCGGAATATGACGGCTTTGGAAGCGGGTGCCGGACAGATTCGTGCCTGCGGCAGGTTTGCTTTTTTCTGCAATTATCACAAGATTAAGCAAGCATTTAACTCGGCGTGCGATCGCGTCAAAGGTCACGATAATTGGATGTTGGACAAATACAACGTCAAAGTAAACGCTAATGCCGTCAACGTGTTTATCACCGGCTCGATTTCTGGTGGCACCGGCAGCGGCATGATTATCGATATCGGTTATGCTGTCCGCAAGTGGCTGCAAGGACAAGCCAGTGCGACTACTACAGCCATTGTGCCGATGCCTAATGCTTTTCAAGGTATCAATGTGGGCGATCGGGTGGTAGCTAACGGCTACGCAGCTTTAATGGAATTGAGCTATTTCTCCGACTACCGCACAGAATATGCAGTGCAGTACAGTGCAGGTTTGATCGATGAGATTCGGGATAAAAGACCAGCCTTTGACTTCACTTATTTAGTCGGAATTAAAAACGGTGAAGGTGAATTTCCCCTAGACCAAATTCGGGAAATGATCGGTCAGAATATCTTTCTGGACTTGACCTCGGATTTTGCTCCCCACAAGCGATCGATCCGAGATAACATTAAAGGTTCTTGGGCCCAAGCAGATCCGGGCGGCCGCGGCTATTCCAAACAATTTATGAGCTTTGGACTGTCAGCAATTGAAATTCCGATCGCCCAAATTCGCACATCTTTATCCAATCGTCTAGCTGCTGATTTTGTCACTTGGTGGATGAACGAATCTGTGGTATTAGTTCCCAATCTTTTGGAGGTGGTACAAAGTGACCTCAAGCGGATTCGGCTGACAGAAATGGAAATGTTGACTGACTTGAGTGCTGCGGGCGATAAGTCTTATTTAGCAGAACTTTCCGGCTGGGTAAACAGCATCCGCAACGAAATTAATGCCGACAAAAAAATGGAATGTACCCAACAAGGATTATTGGGTATTTTCGGCGGAGAAAAAGGCAAAATTCTGCAATTTGTCAATTATTTACAAAAGAAAGTCGAGGAATATCGCAGCGACCACCTGCGCGAAATGAGCCCTGACGAGCGGCTGCATGGCGATTACCTGCAAAAAATGTACGACAACCGCAACCGTATTATCAAAGAAGGACGCAAAAACCTAGAAGCTGAATTTTACACCATTCTGGAAGACCGCAATAAAGGGCCGAAATTTGCTGATGCTTTTATCACAACAGTGCGGCAAATATTTGAGAATGCTGTGGAGAAGTTTCGCCGGGAAGGAGAAAAGATTTGGGAGCCCAATGAGGCTCGTTTCTTGCAACAATACCAAAAGGGTTTGGAAGATATTCGGCACTTCCAAGAGCAGTTTGGTTTGAGCAAACAAGACGCTATGGAAAAGTATTGCGCTACGGCTCTGGGCGGGTTAGAGGGGAGTTTGATCGCGATTATTCAGCGCAAAAGTCGATCGCTCGGATTGGAAGTCATTATCAGGCTGCAAGAGCATTTGATTGAATTGGAAACTCGTTTAGCTCGCTTAAATCAAAAGTTGCGCCAAAATCGCGATGACTTTCAAAAAGCAGCAGACCAACAAGCAGCCAGTGCGGATGTGCTGGTAATTAATGGTATCAAATTGTTTGACCGCCAACAACTAAATGACTTGTACCGAGATATGGTCGAGCAATTAGCTGGTGCTTCCGAAGGTGCGAAAAGCAAGTATGAGTTGGGGATGGACGGAACTTGCAGCAATTTGTCGAGTCAAGTGCTCGCAGAAGCTAGTCCGCTGTGGAAACAAAACCGGGAGGCGGATGAGGTAATGCGGCTATTTGACTTGCCGCAATTGCAGGATGTACAAGATCCAGATTTCAAGGAAATTATCGATGTAAAAACGCGGTTGGTGATCAAGACAGCACCTAATAGCTGTCGCTTGAAGCGAGATTTGGCAGCCTGCGATGGACTGTTCAAAGCGTTTAAAAATGATGAAACAGATATCCGCAATCAATTGGCGATCGCCTACAATAAATCTAAACCCCTAATTTTGCTTTCCGAGCCAATCATGAGGGGCAAAGATGCAGGCTTTACGCCAGCACTCAACACGAAGGCGGCTATCGTTGGCGGACGTAACGGCACCGAAGCAGCAGCCATCAAATTAATTCCTTTGATCAAAGAACGGGTTGGTAGCAGCGATGCAATTACCCCTCTGGGAGAAGAAGAGCGCCACCGGATTATTTTTGTACAAGAAGTCGGTGGTTTTTCGCTGCGTTGTATTGAAGGAATGCGTGAAATGCGCCAGTCTTATCAAGATTGGAAAGGGCAATCAATCGAAGCAAAACGGGCAAAAGCGCGGGGGTCTTCTGGGTTTGAGGTGATCATAAAAACTAATTAGAAAAGCAAGCTAATAGTCGAGCTCGAAAATTGTCGAAATTAACAAATCCATAGGCTTGA
>JARCMA010000241.1 GCA_030248405.1 Microcoleus sp. MP8IB2.171 | reverse complement strand
TGGAATAAGATTGTTTAAAGTAATAACAATTATAGGGAGAAATAAGCTCTCTGGCTCCAGGGCCTGACGGCAGCCTGCCTTCTGACTACTTTCATCTCAAGTCTGTTGGATCGGCGACGCCTGGTGTACCCTAGGTTCTGTCTTTACAACAGGGGCATTCATATTTTGTTCTTTAAAACAACCGGGAAAATATCTAGATTGAAACCAAAAACCTTAAATCGGACTTTGCCGCTAGCAACCTTTGAGGCTACTTACCAGTTGTTACAGCAAATGGCTGAACTCCCAGGGGCGATTTGGCTGACCGACGATGCGATGATCGCTGATTCTCAAAATCGGGAAAATTCGTCGGAAAGGTTTGCAGCAGTGGTATCCGAGCATTTTAGCGCACTGCTGCGGGGCAATCTATTAGATGAGTTCGCAACAAACGGACACAAGCACAGCGAAAAAAATCTCCATTCGCAATTGAATGTGCAGTTGACTTTCGACCCCGGGGCGATCGCCAATTTCCTGTCTCCCCTCGCAGACAAACTCGCAGAAATAACCCCCGCACCCTCGTGGCAAATTGACATTCGCGCCCTCAAACAAGCAATTAAAAATATACAGCCCAACTCGGCCGTTATTCAAAGCGAATTCACCCTAAATTTGCTGGATATTCTCGCTGCCAATGCCAGCCCAAATAATCGCTCGCCCCTACACAGCCAAACAGAAATAGAGGGAAAATCAGCGCCCAAAGTTATAGATCCAGAAACGCTACAGATCCAGATTGCCGAAGCCGTCAATCAATTACAAATTGCCAGTCCCTGCATTTCATTTTGTCAGCCAGTGGAAGATGCTTTGCAGCAGCAGCTCGAGCAAGAGCGACTTTTGAATCAAGTGACAACTCAAATCCGCCAGAGTTTGGAATTGCCTGTAATTTTGTCAAAAGCAGTCGAGCGAGTGCGAGAGTTTTTGGAGGTCGATCGCCTGTTAATTTATCAATTTGAAAAAGTGCCAGTATCGCACAATGGCGAGTTAGCTAAAGAAATACCTGCGGCGGTTTCGGGGTCGGGCAAAATCCAAGAAAATTCCGGTTCTTACTTGTATTTAGGTCGCGTTACCTACGAAGCTTTAGCCAACGATGCTATCTCGTCTGTACTGAATTTTAGTGAAGACGCCCAGTGTTTTATCGATGGAGTCATTGACCGAGAGAAATATCGCAAAGGTTTGGCTTTGTGCGTGGCGGATGTGGAAAAAACTTACTCTTCGCAGCCTTGTTTTTTAGAGTTGATGCGGCGGGCGAAGGTGCGGGCGAAGTTGCTAGTGCCGATCGTAGTTCAAGACGACTTGTGGGGGCTGCTAATTGCCCACCAGTGTACTTTTCTGGAGTGGGAAGAAAGCAAAAAAACATTTTTGCGACAAATAGCAGAACATTTGGCGATCGCCATTTACCAAGCCGAACTTTATGCAGAAGTCCAGCAGCAAAAGCGCACCTCAGAACAGCGCGTAATAGAGCGCACGCGAGAACTGCGCGATGCACTGGTCGCCGCCCAGTCTGCCAGCCTCGCCAAGAGCGAATTTTTGGCAGCTATGAGCCACGAATTGCGGACTCCTCTCACTTGCGTTATCGGCATTTCCGACACGCTACTGCGGTGGTCTTACGGCAAAGTTGGCAGTAAAGAAGTGCCAGTGCAAAAGCAGCGGCAGTACCTGCAAACTATCCGAGACAGCGGCGACCATTTATTAGAATTAATTAACGATATTTTAGATTTATCGCAAGTAGAAGCGGGAAAAGCAGTATTAAAAATTAGTGAATTTTCACTTTCTAAATTAGCTTCTCAGAGCCTGCACGCCCTCAAAGAAAAAGCGGCGGCTAAAGGCGTGGAACTGCTGCAAGAACAGCGGATCAAACAAGAGTGCGATCGCTTCATCGCTGACCCGCGCCGCTTGAGACAAATTCTCTTCAATCTTTTAGGAAATGCGATTAAGTTTACTCCCAAAGGCGGGCGAGTCATCCTGCGAGTTTGGGTGACAGAAGATAAAAATCGAACGCCGGCAGTCCGGCAGCCCGGTACTGCACCTGCTGGCAGTACCGCTGTTTTTCAAATCAAAGATACTGGCATTGGAATTCCCGAAAATCAGCGATCGCTTTTGTTTCAAAAATTCCAGCAGTTGGATTCCCCCTACCGCCGCGAATACGGCGGCACCGGTCTGGGATTGGCTTTAACTAAACAGTTAGTAGAGCTTCACGGCGGCGCGATCGAAGTCAACTCTACAGTTGATGTCGGCTCTACTTTTACCGTTTTTATACCCATCCAAACTCTCACCAAAGATGAATCCACAAAATTTAAATATGAAAAATCGAATTCATCTTTACCGCTGCATTCTTCTTCCTTGCGCGGCAGCCTCGTCCTCGTCGAAGAAGATGAAGAAACAGCCATGCTGATTTGCGATATCCTGACAGCAGCAGGACTGCAAGTGGTGTGGATGATTGAAGGTTCGGCGGCGGTGGAACAAATTGAACTTTTGCAACCGAATGCTGTGATTGTCGATATGCGTTTGCCCGGTATGAATGGCTGCGAAATAATTCACCAACTGCGCCAAAAATCTGCTACTGAAAATATCAAGATTCTAGCTTTAAGCGCTAATGAAATTCCGCCAGATCAGATATCTTTCGTGACGGCGGGAGCTAACGATTGTTTGGCTAAACCTATTCACCCTGAGCAATTGCTTGACAAAATTCTTTCTTTAATGGCCGGAATTGGTAATGGGTAATACAATTTTAGATTTTAGATTTTAGATTTTAGATTTGGGAATGACTCATTGGATATGGGTTGGGATATGGTCTACAGTTACATTCTTTTTTTGAACTGGTATAATTTGTAATTCCCAATTACCAATTCCCCATCCCCCATTCCCCATGATTAATTGTCAAATTCCTACAGGATTAATTGTTTCTTGTCAAGCACCTGCTGATTCGCCGCTGCACGATCCGATCGTAATTGTGGCAATGGCTCGAACCGCCATCAATCGAGGTGCATCGGGCGTGCGGATTGACACTCCGGCTCACATTGCAGCGGTGCGAAAACAGATATCCGCTCCCATAATTGGGATTTGGAAGCAGCAATTGCCGGGATGCGAGATTTACATTACTCCTCGGTTTGAAGACGCGCGGGCGATCGCCGTTTCTGGAGCCGATATTATCGCCGTTGATGCTACTCTGAGAAACCGTCCTGCTGGTGGCGAAGACTTAAAGACATTCATCGGGCGAATTCACAGTGAATTGGGCAAATTAGTGATGGCGGATGTAGATACAATAGAAGCTGCGATCGCGGCTGCCGAAGCTGGTGCAGATACTGTAGCAACTACTCTTTTTGGCTATACTGCCCAGACGGAAAATTTCTCGCCGCCGGGATTTGATTTGCTTGCGGAAATGGTAGAAAAGCTTAAGGTTCCCGTTATCTGCGAAGGCGGGATATCGGGGCCGGAAATGGCAAAAAAAGCCTTGGATTTAGGAGCGGTGGCTGTTGTTGTGGGGACAGATATTACTGGGATTGATCTTAAGGTGACAGCCTATCAGTCGGTAATTGGGAAGTAAGAAGGAAGAAGGAAGTTCGGCAACGGATTCTGTAACGGATGTAACGGATGTTAGGAAGAAGGAAGAGGGAAGTTCGGCAACGGATTCTGTAACGGATGTAACGGATGTTAGGAAGAAGGGAGAAGGAAGCAGGGAGGAGAAATATTCGGCGATTGAAATCGCTTCTAGGTACGCGCAAGGTAAGGTGTGGAAATATCGGGCGATTTCTATCGCCCTTTTTCTGCGGAAGTTGCTAAATCAGTGCGCCGTTGATAAAGCTGCTAACTACAGCCAAGGCGATCGCCCCCAGTACCGCACTCCAAATGCCCATCCGCAAACTAAATCCTTCCACTAACTTCGCAGCCGAGGCAAAAACAATCACGTTCATTACAAAAGCAAACACGCCGGAAAGCAATCCCAGCGTCAGTAGGTTCGGTACGAAAAAAACTGCTTTCAGAATTGGCAAAATTAAAACATTCAACATTCCCAAAGCTGCAGCAGAAATTACTGCTTTCGGTGTGCTGTCAATTTCTACGCCGATCGGCAGTTGAGCAATTAGTAGCAAGCTGCTAGCCGTCACCACCCAAGCAATCAAAAAATCGATCGGTTCCACAGCGCCCCTACCTCCTTAACAGTTGAATTGTCAGAAAAGCCTGATTAAGATCGACCTTAATCAAACAATCCGGCTGATTCGTCTGCCAATCGACAGAATTTATGTCTGTAACTAAAGAGTTAGAAGTTATAATCCCTGTATTCTCAGCCAAATAATCCGGATGGGAACCGTATCAACCTGTTAGTTGAATAAAAAGAGCAGATTAATTAATATGGCTGGCGATTTTTCTTTTAACTCTAAAATCCGATTCGACAAAAATGGCTTGGACAATCCTGCACGGCAACGCAGCCGATCGCTCCAAGTTATGATTTTTATGCTGCTCGTCACTACCTTGGTGACGCTACCAATATTTCGTCTAGCCGAACTGCAACTGATACAGGGAGCCTACAACCGACAACGGGCGGAAAATAACCGCATTCGCCCTGTTTCAGTCCCAGCGACTCGCGGTCAAATTTTAGACCGCAACGGCAAAATTTTTGCGGCCAACCGCGTATCTCGATCGGTCTATGTGTGGCCAAAAGAGCGACCGGCCAAGGAGTGGCAAGAGATCGCCGCTACACTGGGCCCGATCGTCAAACTTCCCGCAGCCGAAATTATCAAAAAAATCGATGGAGCAGGCTACAGATCAGCCCTGCCAGTGCGAATTAGTAAAGATATCGATGTCGGTACTTTCGTCGCGTTGGGAGAACAAGCCAATACTTTGCGGGGAGTTGAAATTCGCGTAGAATCGAGCCGAGACAATCCCCACCAGCAATTAGCAGCTCACCTTTTGGGATACGTCGGCGAAGCTACTTTAGACGAATTAAAAGCTAATCCTGCATATCCGATGGGCATGATCGTCGGTCAAATGGGAGTTGAAAAGTTAGCCAATCCAACTTTAGAAGGCGTTTGGGGAAACCGTTTAATCGAGGTGAATGCTAAGGGCGAGGAAATTCAAGATTTAGGCGTAAAAGATCCGATTCCTGGCAAACCTGTGCAGCTAACTTTAGATTTAGATATGCAGAAAACTGCCGAAAAAGCTCTGGGCGATCGCCTGGGTGCCGTTGTCGCGATCGATGTCAAAACCGGAGCTCTTTTAACAATGGCTAGTTGGCCGACATTTGACCCTAATATTTTCACCCGCAAGGTGACTCCCAAAGAATGGGATCGGCTACAAGGGCCAGAAAAACCGTTTTTAAATCGTGCAGTTCAAGGCTATCCAGTCGGCAGCACTTTTAAGATTGTAACTGCTGTAGCCGGGATGGAATCGGGCAAGTTTTCTCCTGACTCGACTGTGGCCACTTCTTCTTCAATTACGATCGGCGGAATCACCTTTAACGAACACAGTGGCGGTTACGGCGTTATCGGTTTCCGCGACGCTTTAGCCTACAGCAGCAATACGTTTTTCTATCAAGTAGGTATGGCTGCCGGCCCCGAAGAAATGGCGAAAGCGGCTAAAGCTATGGGCATTGGCGGTACTATTAACTTAAAACTTTTGGGGTTGGAGGCCGCCAATCACGGTCAAGTTCCGGTACCAGCAGAGAAACAGAAAATGTATGGTGAAGATTGGTATGTTGGCGATACAGTAACAATGGCGATCGGTCAAGGTTTGGTACTTTGTACTCCCCTAGAATTGGCTGTGATGGTGTCAACTGTTGCTAATGGCGGTTGGCGAGTGCAGCCCCATTTGTTGGCTTCTCAAACCAATACTCCTGTCACTAAAAAAATTCAAACAGGTATTAAGCCTGCAACTTTGAATGTTGTTCGCGAGGGATTGATTGACGTGGTGAAAAAAGGTACTGGCAAACGCATGAATGATGGTACTATTCCTTTAAGTGCTGGTAAGACTGGGACTGTGGAAATGCCCGGTCATCCTGATAATTCGATGTTTGTGGGTTTTGCTCCCGCTGATAAACCGGAAATTGCGATCGCAGTTATAGTTGAAGGCGGCGGATTTGGTTCTGTATCGGCGGCACCAATTGCTCAAGAGGTATTCCGAACTTATTTTCAAAAGCAGGGTTTT
>JARCMA010000240.1 GCA_030248405.1 Microcoleus sp. MP8IB2.171 | reverse complement strand
TCACTCAAAATGAGGCAAGAAAAACTCATCTTTAACTCTGGTTGAATAATCGATCACTCCCGATCGTCAAAAAGCGATCAATTATTCAGCAAGCCCTAAGTAGTCAAGCAAAATTAATTATATATTTTTCCCCAAAGCCTCGAAAGATATTTGACACTGCCGCAACTAAATTCTCCCATACTTACTTCTGTTTGATTACTACCAAAGTAATGTCATCAAATACTTTTTGCTCCCCGATGTATCGCCGCACGTCGTCAATAATAGCTTGCTTGATTTCTGCTGCTGACTTTTCCCTGTTAAGGGCAACAACTTCAATCAATGGCTCAATACCGTATTCATCTTGATTCATATCAAAAGCTTCGGTAATTCCATCTGTGTAGAGTACGACAACATCCCCGGAATTTAACTGTATTTCAGTAGTAGCAATGAAATCGGAAATATCTGGTTCCAAGGCGATCGGAAAGCCTAACTCCATGGTATCAATCTGCTCTACTTCGCCGCTAGAACGCACGACAATCACCTCTTCGTGCTGTCCGCTCAAACGCAGGATGTTGTCCCCCCGATATTCCAGCAAAGAAAGGCTCATACTTTTACCGCAATTCATGCGCTCTACGTTGTCAAAAAGCGTTTGGTTGACTGTCTGCAATAATTTAACTGGGTCGGTTTCATTGTGAACCAACAAAGTGCGAATTGCTGTTTGCGCCATAATCATTAACACGCCGCTTTCTAAACCGTGTCCTGTGACATCGCCGATGCCAATTGTGGCTTTACCGCCGTGATTTAGTACGTCGTAGTAGTCGCCGCCAACTTCATCAGCCGGTTCCATGAATGCAGCAATTTCTAGCCCTTCAATTGACTCTAATTCCTGCTGTTGAGGCAAAATCATTTGTTGCAGGCGGCGGGTTACATCTAGTTCGGCACTCATGCGAAGGTTTTCTACTTTTAGCCGATCGTTCAAAACCAATATTTCTGCATTAGCTTGGGCTAATTGTGCGGTGCGATCTTCTACTTTTTGCTCTAAAGTTCGGTTGTAATCTTCTAATTTTTCGTAGAGAGTTGCATTCTCAATCGAGATCGCGGCTTGAGCGGCAATGATTTTTAAAGTTTCCACTCTTTCCGAGGTAAATGCGCCGATCGCCAGATTATTTTCTAAGTAGAGAATGCCATCGAGTTTGCCTTGATTGAGTAGGGGAGTGCAGAGGATCGATTTGGGTTGAGTAGCAGTAATGTAAGAGTCGCGGGTAAATTGTCCTTCTTCGGTGGCATTATTTAATACTATATTTTCGTGGCTGCGAGCAACGTAGTTAACTATGGCGGTTGACAGCAGGGGAATTTTAGTGTCGGGATCTACGGAATCTATGGGAATCGATTGCAAAATAGTAATGCGATCGGACTCTACTGCTGCTTCAGATTCTATAACCCAATTCCCGCTTTTATCTAGGATGAGAAAACCTTTTTGTGCGCCAGCGTTTTCAATTACAGTTTTCATCACCTGGTTTAACAATTGTTCGAGAACAATTTCACCGGAGATAGCCTGGGATGCTTTCATCACTGCGGCAAAATCTAACGCTTCCCCCGACGATATTCCAGAGGTTGTGACCGGATTGATGCTATTATTTTGAGTATCTGTTCTTGAACCAAGCCACTGGAGATATTTTTCATCTAAATCCTCTACTTTGCGTTTAGCTCCCCAGATTTGATAACCTTGGCGTGCTTTTTTTAAATAAATTTGGGCAAAATCGGCTTTTTCTTGGGCAAACCAAAACTTGGCGGCTAGTTCGTTGGCGAGTGCTTCATCGTGGATAAACTCATTTTCTTTAGCAGATTTAATCGCTTGGTCATATAAATCGATCGCTTCATACCAATGACCGGAGAGGCGTGCTATTTCTGCGGCTACTAAAAGATATTGATGTTGGAAATTTTCCGGACATTGCTCTGCCCATGCCTTCAGGCGTTGTTGATTGGCTTCTAGTTTCTGCCAGTATTTCTCCTGGTCAGTTTCGGAAGCTTGGGGATAGAGAGCAAGGAGGGTTAATGAGTAATAAAAATTATGTTTTGCAGTAGAAATAGTTCCCGGAATAAAAGCTGTTAATTTCTCTGTTTCTTCCAAATAAGATAATTCTGGTGGCTGACCGTATAAATAAAGAATTTGAGTTTTTAAAATTTGGTAGAAGCATACGGCTGCAAGGGTTTGCTCATTCTGACAAGTTGCCAAAAAAGCAGCTTCATCTATTT
Organism: Microcoleus sp. MP8IB2.171; assembly: GCA_030248405.1. Lineage (GTDB taxonomy): Bacteria > Cyanobacteriota > Cyanobacteriia > Cyanobacteriales > Microcoleaceae > Microcoleus. The sequence goes on along the minus strand of JARCMA010000240.1, from coordinate 1,911 downwards.
CTTCTATTGTAAAACAAAATTTATCCTGAGTTAAACCAAGCAGGTTTGAAATGAGAATCTTAGCTGCTAAAATACTATTTTTTGCCCAGCTATTTTGAGTTTTTCGAGCAAATTCCCAACTGAAAGAGGCTTCTTGTAAAAGTAATTCTAAATTTTTGCCTTGATAAATGAGGTTGTATAAATCGTAAGTATAAGTATATCCAGTAACTTGTAAATCGCCCGCTTGCAGTCCGGCATCAATTCCTTCAGCATTGATACTTTCAGAAAGTTTGACGTGCATCAACCAGGGCGAAATTAGATTGGCGTGAGCTTGAGTTACGACAACTTTAGAAGCCAAATCTTTATACTTATCGGCTAGCTTCATCCCAAGGGAAGTGTATTCATAGCCCGAGCGGTAATCCTCTAAGACATGAGCGATAATAAATGCCATGAAGCCATAGATCGTTGGCGATACTTGGGTGTGACCGTATTTGAGATTGAGATTGACGGCTTTAACTGCGATGACATTCATCAGTATTGGATTTACAGCCCAAGCAGTTGGGACAATGCGAGAAAGGATTTTTAAAGCAGCTCTTTTCTCTGGAATTTCCATTTCTGGGCTATTGTATAAAGAACTAATTTCTCGCGCCCCTAGATTTTCTCGGTATTCGCTAACTTCGCTATCGAAGGCGGCTTGAAAATTGTCTGTTGGTAAATCGCTTTCCAAAAGTTTGAGAGCAGTCATACCAACCTCTATAGCCTCTTTGTATTTTCCTAATAACGTATATTGATTAATCCGCAAATAGTAAAACTCTGCCCGATCTACTGGCGATGTTGCTTGCTGGATAGACTGTTCGATTAAAGCTTGGGATTGCTCAAAATTTCCATTCAGATACTCGACTTCAGCGAGTTCTTTGTAAAGGTCAATCGCCATTGCATAACGCTCTTGCCAAATCTCTCCCGGAAACATATCTTTGGCAAGAATTAGATAGTCTCTGGATGCTGTATATGCAGTGGCTTCTTTGGCTTTTTTACCTGCGCGTAAATTTAATTCTGCCAGTTCTATTTTTTCGCGATCGCTCGACCGTAACCCTCGACCTTTATTGAGATGATCGACTAAAGTAAACAGGTTTTCTCCTAACTCTGCTTTACCGAGTTTTCTCAGCAATAACCTGCCAATTTGAAGATGTACGGACTGCTTGCGATCGTCATCAATCAAAGCATAAGCTGCCTGTTGTACGCGATCGTGTTGAAATTTATATTCTTCTACGATTAATGCAGATTCGAGCGGTGTTTCTGAAGAAGTAATTTCTAGGAATGAAGTTGGCTGAATCAAGCCTAACTGAATTGCTGGTAAGAGATTTTGAAAAGTTTTGGCAGCGGAGCTTTTGCAAATTTTGCAGAGAGTTGTCAGATCGAAGCGATTGCCAATGCAAGCAGCTAAATATAAGGCTTTTTGAGTTGGTTTTTGCAGTTTTCTCAGTTTATCGAGCATCAAGTCAACTACATTATCTGTGATGCCCAAGGCTTCAATTTGAGCGATATCCCATTGCCAACATTTGCCTGCACGATCGAAACTGAGTAAATTTTCTTGATAAAGAGTTTTGAGGAATTCATTAATAAAAAATGGATTTCCCGATGTTTTTTGATAAACTAATTCTGCCAGCGGCTTAACGCTTTCTGGTTCCTGGTGAAACGCATCGGCAATCAGTTGAGAGATTTCTGCAAGTTGCAGAGGAGTCAGGATAATCGTGTTGACGATCGCGCCTTGTTCTGGTAAGCGATCGCGCATTTTGATTAAGGGGTGATTTAGATCGACTTCGCGATCGCGATGTAAGGATTCAGGTCTAAAAACTTGCGGCTCCAACGCTTGTCTGGCAAGGGTTTTAGGGCAAAATAAGGGCTTTTATCCTTATCTGTTGATTGTCAATA
>JARCMA010000239.1 GCA_030248405.1 Microcoleus sp. MP8IB2.171 | reverse complement strand
ATCGCCCGCAACTCACCAAAACCCGCAACCAACAGCCAAACAGCCCCGCATCGACTTAGGCGACGCACCGGAAATCCTCACGTTTTACGATCGCACTTCCCAACTCACCACCCTCGAAAACTGGATTTTAGCAAGTCGCACCCGTCTCATCACCATCCTAGGATTAGCTGGAAGCGGCAAAAGTGCGATCGCCCTCCAACTAATCCCACAAATTCACCACCAATTCGACTGCATCATCTGGCGAAGTCTCCGCAACTCTCCACCGCTGAGTGCACTCCAAACCGACTTAATCAAATTCTTAGGCGATCGGCAACAAACCGAGTTACCATCAATTATCGAATATTTGCGATCGTACCGCTGTCTGATTGTACTCGATGATGTCCAAACAATCTTCAGCAGCCAACAACTAGCAGGAAGAAGGTACAGAAATTCGAGGAGTTACAGACTGCGGTCGCGCGACAGTCACAGCACTACAACTAAACAATAATATTGCTGTCACCGTTAGGGGTCAGTGGGTTAGTGCTGGCTGGCACCCGCCAACAGAATAAAACAAGGATTAGTGGAAAAATTATCCGTACTTTTGAGCCAAAATATTATACAGATTTACTGGTTAAATCGCCTGTTTTTTCGTCAGGGCGATCGCTTCAAATCTGTATTCAAGCAAATAGCAAGTTTTCTACTAAAGTTTTAGGTTCAGGGAGAGATTTACCATCTACCTGATATTCTTCAACTAAAAGCTCTAATACCTCAACTGCATTCTGCAAAGCTTCTTCGTAGGTATCTCCATGAGTGTGGAACTGCTGAGATGGAAAATCAGGTAAATGAACTAGGTAGCAGTTATCTTCATCAGACCATTGAATAACAATTATATAGGGTAATTTCATGATTCAGATTCCTCTTCTTCAATTGCTTTCAATATTCCAAGTTTTCGATTAACTTCTCTCTCTAAATACAGTTTCGCATCATCGCCATCATTTCCAGCAATCGTAATTGGTTCATTAGGTAGTAAAGGATGAACCCATCTTGTATGACTGCCTTTTGCCGATCGATAAGTAAACCCAGCTTTTAGTAGCAGAATTTTGAGTTAACTGGTTCCCAGGCTCCAGCCTGGGAATCAATATCTAGAGGCTCTGCCTCGGTTGAAAAAATGGAGGCAGAGCCTCCGAATATATGTTACCAGACTCTTGGCCTGGTAACAAGTAAAAGAGGACACAGCACTGCTGTGTCCCTACCGAATATATGTATTGTTTTTAACACCAAAATTGTATTATTTTCAACACCAAAATTGCGATCAGTCGATCGGCATTTCTGTCCTTTGATATACAGTCGGCGGATGCCGACTTTGTTTGTGTAGGCGCGATTTAATCGCCGTCAAACAACGCCCAAAAACCCAAAAATCCAACTTTCCCCAAAACTTTGGGCCAAACAACCCCATTTAGCCCTAAAATAAAAAAGACTGACTAGCCAACAAAGCCCTATGTTTGAAGCCCTTGCCGATCGACTCGAATCCACCTGGAAAAAACTGCGCGGACAGAATAAAATCTCCGAGTCCAACATCCAAGACGCCATCAAAGAAGTCCGCCGCGCCCTCCTGGAAGCCGATGTCAACCTCCAAGTCGTCAAAAACTTCATCGGAGAAGTAACGGCCAAAGCACAAGGAGCAGAAGTCGTTTCAGGCGTCCGTCCCGACCAACAATTCATCAAAATCGTCCACGACGAACTCGTGCGCGTCATGGGGGAAACCAACGTACCCCTCGCCACCGCCGAATCTGGGCCCACAGTGATCCTGATGGCCGGTTTGCAAGGAACCGGGAAAACCACAGCTACCGCCAAGCTAGCCCTGCACCTCCGCAAGCAAAATCGTACCGCACTGCTAGTCGCGACTGACATTTATCGACCCGCCGCGATCGACCAATTGCTTACTCTCGGTAAACAAATCGACGTACCAGTATTTGAATTAGGCACTGATACTGACCCCGTAGAAATCGCCCGCCAAGGGCTCGAACACGGCAAACAACTAGGCGTAGATACCATCATCGTCGATACCGCAGGCCGCCTGCAAATCGATCAAGAAATGATGGCAGAATTGGCCCGCATCAAACAAACAGTACAACCCCACGAAACGCTGTTAGTTGTTGATGCCATGACTGGCCAAGAAGCAGCAAATTTAACCCGCACCTTTCACGAACAAATCGGCATTACCGGTGCAATCTTAACTAAATTAGACGGCGACAGTCGCGGTGGTGCAGCGTTGTCAGTGCGGCAAATATCCGGCGCGCCGATTAAATTTGTCGGTGTCGGCGAAAAAGTGGAAGCATTGCAACCATTTTATCCCGATCGCATGGCATCGAGAATACTCGGCATTGGCGATGTCTTGACGCTAGTAGAAAGAGCGCAAGAAGAATTCGACATCGCCGATGCCGAAAAAATGCAAGAGAAAATGCTCACGGCAAAGTTTGACTTTACCGACTTTCTCAAGCAAACCAGACTGTTAAAAAATATGGGTTCCCTCGGCGGCATCATGAAAATGATTCCGGGGATGAACAAACTCTCAGACGAACAAATGCGGCAGGGAGAAGTGCAGCTAAAACGCACCGAAGCCATGATTAATTCAATGACAATTGAAGAACGCCGCAATCCCGAACTTTTAGCAAGTTCTCCATCCCGCCGCCGTCGCATCGGCAAAGGCGCAGGCTACGCCGAAAATGACGTAACTAAGCTGGTCAGCGACTTCCAGAAAATGCGTACAATGATGCAGCAAATGAGTCAAGGCAACTTCGCCGGCATGGGAGGAATGCCCGGAATGCCAGGAATGGGTGGCCCCGGAATGCAGCCCGGTTCCCGTGGCTATATGGGTGCCCAGCAGAAGAAGAAAAAGAAAAAAGATAAGCCTAAAAAAGGTTTCGGACAGTTGTAGAAAGCATCAAACATATTGCACGATTGTCAAAAACCTGTTGGGGCGGTTTCACCAATAGCTTTAAAGGATATCCAAAGACTCAAAAACCCGCCCCAACCCCGCGCGATATTCCTTTATTCTTGTCAGTTTCTACCTAAAAAAGCCTGGAATTGAATATGGTACAAACCTTTACTCAACCAGAAACCATATCTCTAGAAGTGCCGAATTCGATCGGCCTCTTTGTCATCCCAGAATAATTCAAGGCCCTAGCATTAGCAAATTCCGACTTGAGATTAGAGAGAAATGTATAAGGCAATACGGTTCACTTAACATATTTATGCCCCGGAGATCCCCCTAAATCCCCCTTAAGAAGGGGGACTTTGAGGGCATTCTTGTCCCCCCCTT
>JARCMA010000238.1 GCA_030248405.1 Microcoleus sp. MP8IB2.171 | reverse complement strand
TTGTTTGTGGCTACTTCTTCTTCGCCATCTATGCTCAACCTTTCTGGGTTTACAGAGACCTCCCAGATAAATAACCCCCCTGCACAGAGCACGGCTAGGGGAGCCCAAACCGCTGGTTGGGTCCAGTGGCGCAACCGCGCTATCAGATAGCGGACAGATGTAGGAAATCGCTTAAAAATTGACATAGTTTTGCTTCCATCCGAGCGTGCGGATTTAAAACTATTTTTCCTAGTCTACCACATCGATCTTGATTATTTTTGCTATGCCGGGGTAAGTGCGATCGGGAGCATCTCGGTTTGGCTTTTACTGTCGGTGTGCGATCGTCCGGCTCGCTATATTTATAGACTTTGCTGTGCGGGACGGATCGGACTCCCAAAAAACGCTTTTTACTTTCTGCAGAGATGCTCCGAGTAAGATCAAACTTTTGATTGAAAGTTGCGAAAGCTCAATGCAACCGGTGAAAATCCATAAAGCACTGGTAGAAATATGTCTTGCTTTCCTTAAATCAAGGGGCATAAGATGATAAAATGCTATGGGATGCGGTGTCCTGCCTGCCGAGTCTGTCAGCAGATCGACCTCAAACCAAAATGTCAAGGTAAAATTGGCAATTGCTGAGAATAACACCCAAGGAAAATTGAGAGGAAATTAATGAAAAAAGTAGTTGAAGTATTAGCAAATCGGGAACAACTAATAGATCGATCGCTGGAAATTGTGCTGTCGAAAATCTCAGAAGCCATAGCAGAACGCGGACTTTGTACGATCGCCGCAGCGGGCGGAAGCACACCCGAACCGCTCTACAGATCGCTCTGTGCCCAAGACCTGCCTTGGGACAAAATTCACGTTTTCTGGGGCGACGAACGCTACGTTCCCCCAGAACACCCAGACAGCAATCAAAAAATGGCGCGCCTCGCGTGGCTCGATCGAGTGAATATCCCCGCCAGCAACATCCACCCCATGCCCACAGGCGCCGGCGACCCCGCAGCCGACGCTGCGGCGCACCAAACCGAATTGCAGCAGTTCTTCAAAGTATCCGAGGGCGAGTTTCCTGCCTTCGACATCATTTTATTGGGCATAGGAGACGACGCCCACACAGCATCTCTATTTCCCGGCACAGCAGCCTTGGAAGTCCGCGACGCCCTAGTAACTGTCGGCAACAAAGACGGTCAACCCCGCATTACCTTTACAGTCCCCTTAATCAACCAGGCCCGGTGCGTCATCTTCATGGTCGCAGGAGCCAGCAAACAACCCGCCCTAGCTCAAATTTTTGCCCCCGCAGCCGACGAAATGACCTATCCAGCCAGACTCGTTCAACCAGAGGGCGAACTTTGGTGGCTGCTCGATGCGGCGGCTGGTGAAGCAGTAAAATAGCCGACAGAGCCGCAAGCGTGCCAACACAGTCAGCATTATCACTAACTCAATCTTGCCCATCACAGCTAACGTCACGGCGTCAGCTCAGTTGCTAGTATTAGCGAAGCAATATAAGAATTGTGGCGGTTAAAGTTAAAATTTGACCATATACACGAGTATTTTTATGAGGCTGATTTGAAAATCTGGCCGATAGCAAGGAGAAATCGATGATTGTCTGTCCCAATTGCAATCACCAGAACCCCGACGGGGCCAGCCAGTGTGAGGCTTGCTACACGCCTTTACCTGTTACCGCAAGTTGCTCGAACTGCGGTGCAGCCGTTCAGACAGATGCAGCATTTTGCGGCCAGTGTGGCTTTAACTTGCGTCCGGGTTCCATAGTTCCAGAAGTTGAGGGGACAGTACCGTCCCCCTCGCCTGTAGGCCCCACAGTGGTATCGTCACCGGCGCCGGATTTAGTGCCACCCGATCCCCTGATGGCAATGGAACCTCTAGTTACCCTGAATAAGGGACTCAACTTGGAAAAAACTCCCGCCAGCATTCCGACGATTCCAGATCCCCCGCCTTCGCCCTCGGTTCCTGTTACAACTGAATCGGTGGCCACACCAGTAAATATCTCTCCTCCGGTTCCGGACCCACAGCCAGCAGGTGTAGCTAAAACTCAACTGCAACAGCAGTCGGCGCGCCTGCTACACGTTCAGACAAATACGCCGATGGAATTGCCTCACAGTCTGTCTGTGGTTCACATAGGCAAGCCAAATGACTTAGTACCGCCGGATATTGATGTTTCGGGATTTGCTAATTCTGAGATAGTTTCTCGGGTACACGCAAATCTCCGGGTGGAGGGAGATGCTTGCTACCTAGAAGATGTAGGTAGTTCCAACGGCACTTACGTCAACAATACTCCGCTACCCAAGGGAAACCGCCACCGGTTGCGACCGGGAGACCGCATCTCTCTGGGCAAAGGAGACCTGGTTACGTTTTTATTTCAAATCTCTTAGAGCGAGTTTGGATTGGGCGATCGAAAGTCTAAAATCTAAAATCGCATCTTGAGGCGCTCTACCAAAACTCAATGCTGCCAATGTGATTAAGCTGACCTTGCTACATCCACTCCAGTCTATACCCGTCCGCAGTTGGATCTTTGAAGACGAGCAGGTCGTCCGGATCGGGCGATCGACCGAAAACCACGTCGTTCTTTTTAGCGCTGTGGTTTCTCGTCGCCACATCGAATTGCGGCGCAGCGGCATAACTTGGGAACTGATCAATTTAGGTACCAACGGCACTTACCTCGATGGTAAGCCGATCGCTAAGGTTCCCATTGTGGACGGTCTGATCGTTCACTTGGCTCGCTCTGGTCCGAAAATTCAAATCAACGTAGGCCCGAATCAGTCCTCAGTCCAGTTAGGAAAAATTAGCGTCAAGCCAAGGGAGGCTAAGGAAATTCACGCTCCCTCGGGCGGGGTGCACATTAGCACGATTCCTGTTCCCGACCAAAAAGAAGTTGGCACTTCCAGGGAAGAGGAGGAGTTAACCGAGGCAGATAATAATCGCCATTATTCGGAAGAAGAATATTAAATCGGCTTCTTTGGACGATCGACATTTTTCAAAGGCGGCACTCAGGAGTTTATTTATGAGTACATCACCACAGATTGTTAGGCGCAGCGAACTGCTCAACCGTCGCATGATCGACCGCAGAACGGCGGAAGAGATCGGCAGGGTAGATCGGGTTTGGCTTGATGCTCACTCCCAACGGGCGATCGGCTTTACTTGCAAGTCGGGACTTTTGGGCAGCAAAAAAACTTGGTTCGCTTGGGCGCAAGTCGATACGGTGGGGGAAAATGTTTTTGTCACTATTAACCCGGAACTGCCGGAATTGCATCAGCCGGAACAAGCTGTTTGTCCGATCGGCCTTGAGGTACTCACGGACGCTGGGAATCAGGCAGGTACGGTGGTTGACTACCTATTTGATGTCCGCACGGGTTCAGTCACCCACTACCTATTTAAATCGAGCGGCTGGCGCGGTGTTTTAGACGGAATTTACTTGTTACCTGTGGCAGCTATTTCGACCATCGGCAGCAAGCGGGCGATCGTCTCTGAAGCTGCTGTATCGGAGCCAGTGCAGTACGCGGAGGGACTGCACAAAAAAGTCGGTCTGGTAGCAGAGTTTTTACATGAAGATTTCGACAGAACTCTCAAAAATGTGGCAGGTGTGAAGCGGGGCGCTCAAAGTCTGGCGGAAAAATTCCAAGATAAAGCTCTCGAAGTCAGGGATGTAGCTCAAGAAAAAGTTGCAGAGTTGAAGCGGCAAAGGCAAGAATCTGTCCCGCCAGAGCCGAACCCGGAGCCGCCCGAGTCAGATTTGAGCTGAAGTTTGGCCTTCCCGCTCGCTCTGCGACTAATTGCCGATCGCATTTTGGGGCGGCGCGCGCGAGGAAGGTCGATCGGTATTTTCGCTATCAGAGATTGATGCGTTGTCGCTCAAAATTTCAGTGCTGCTCAAAGCATTGTATTTTAAAGGTATCGCATCAATAAGGAAAATGTTAGCAACTCAAAATGACCTATGCTGTTTGATACAACTCACATCTTGCACCATTCTCAAGAACAGGCAAGATGCCTGTTCCACAAAGAGTGAATTTTCTTGTGGAACAGGCCGGAAAGCCTGTTCATAAAAGGCTTATTCAGAATGGTGCAACATCTCAGATACAACCAACAAGTATTTTATCTAGAGACCCCAGGATTAATAATCGGTTAACTTCTGTCTCCACGAACAGCGATTCGTTGATCGTTGACTGTCGCCCGATCGAGAACTTGAATCAGCGGTGCAACAAGCACAGGTCTGAGTTAAATTCTCTGGTTCATCAGCGGGAAAAGGATTATTTAGCCGATCACATTGAGCGGCTCACCCATCGGCACAATCGCGCCCTCACAGACCACATTAATCAAGCGGTTAAAACCGCTGTCCATCACTGGGAAGTTCACCAGATTAATAACATCGTGTTTGGTTGTTACCGAGGACATCAAAAATTTGCGCCTACGCCAAAAGCTAACCCTCAACAGTTTGTTCAAATGCCTCAAGCAGCCAAAAGTTCACCTTTTACACCAGAGCGAGGGAATCATGGCGCACTGAGGACGCCTTTAAAAATCAAAATTTTTGCAGTTTTCTCCCAAAAAATCTCTCTGGAAGTATCCCCGTTTC
>JARCMA010000237.1 GCA_030248405.1 Microcoleus sp. MP8IB2.171 | reverse complement strand
GCAGAATTCCCTATATCGCGGTAGGTGGGTAGCAATGCTGATTTCTATGCACATGAGCTTTCTGAATGAAGGAAAGCGGGGAGAGTCGAAGGAACTCGATGAATTTTTGGACGAACAACTCGCCAACCAAAAAAAGTGGCGCGAGGAGTTGAAGATTTCTCAAAAAGATGCCGAATCAGCTTATGCTTTTTTCCAGTGGTGCGATCGGCTATCATTAATTCTTTGCAGCGGCGAGTTACCCGCCGGAGAACGAGCTTTAGAAATTAGTGTCGGCCCCGACGGCAAGCGCTACGATATTGTACAGAACAGCAACGAACTGGTGACTGTAACTCCTTGGCCTTTTGAAGACGATAAATTTACTGTCAACGTCGAAGCGTGCCATTTGGATAAAGTCAAGTTCGACAGCAACCAGGAAATCAAGGAAGCGCTGGCAAAAGCACCGCGCGAAGTCTTAGAGTGGACTTTTGTCAAGTCTTAATTAAACCTCTAGCACAAATACTGCACCGTTCTAGGTTTGTAGCGAGAACTTAAGTCCCAGCGAGTTTTATGAGAACTGAAGTTCTCACTACAAACCAATTTGATTGTTGCCGATTGACCGGACATAATATTATCAATGAGCAATGAGCAATTACCAATTACCAATTACCAATTACCAAATATGAAACGTTCAGCTTGCCTAATTTTCAATCCAGTCGCCGGCAACAGCGACCCCGACCAAGACTTAGCTAGAATTCAGGAACTTTTAGAGCCTTTTATTGACTTAGACATTCGCCTGACAACCCCCGAATTAGACGCAGATCAAATCGCCCGCGAAGCAGTTGATAGAGGAGTTGAGGCAATTATTGCTTGCGGGGGCGACGGCACATTATCCGCAGTTGCTGGGGCGATTGTCGGCACAAATATTCCTTTAGGAATTATTTCGCGGGGAACTGCTAATGCTTTTGCTAATGCTTTAGACATTCCAAATACAATTGAAACCGCGTGCGAAACTATTTTGGGAGGGTTGACGCGGGTGGTGGATGCGGCGATTTGCAACGGTGAAATGCCGATGGTTTTGTTAGCCGGAGTGGGTTTTGAGGCGGAAACCGTCGAACTAGCCGATCGCGAAATGAAGAATCGCTGGGGAATGCTGGCTTACATTCTCTCAGGAATTAAACAGTTAAACAATTTAGAAAGATTTGAAGCGGAAATCGAAACCGAAGAGAAAATTATCAGCCTTACTGCTGTGGCCGTGACGGTAGCGAATGCAGCGCCGCCTACTTCCATTTTAGCTCAAGGGCCTGCCGGGATTGTTTTTGATGACGGCTTGCTGGACGTGACGCTGGTGGCACCTGAGAATAAAGCTGGGGCGATCGCAGCCTCTTATCACCTATTACAAACAGCTTTGAGTGGCAATCCTAGCGATCGCGACGACATCGGTTATTTGCGGGCAAAAAAAATAAAAATTACTACCGATCCGCCTCAGAAAGTAGTTGTAGACGGTGAAATTTTCGGCATGACTCCGATTACTATTGAGTGCGTTCCCGGAGGTTTAACTATTTTTGTACCGCGAGTTGAAGAACCGCCAGTCGTGGAAAAACTCACCGGTTTAGCGGACATCGAAATTACAATTAAACCCTTAACTTAAACTTTTTAGCGACACAAATAATCAGAAGACCGCAGGGGCGGTCTTTTGTTTTTAGGCTTCTAAAATTTGGCGAATCCGACGCTCTAAAAGTTCGAGGTCTAGTCCACCTTCATCGCGGCTGATGCGGCGCACGGTGACGTTAACATTGCTCAAATCTGCCAGCAAATCTTGGAGGATTTCTTGTTGCTGACGAGCTTGAGTGATTTCGCGTGGTTCCTGCACCAAATCGCGAACAATTGTATCTTCGGCGCGCGAAGCAACGATCGGGTCTGCTTCGCCGTCTACGTGTACGAAAGTGCGGCGACCAGGCCCACGTTCATCTTCAATTGGGATTACGGCTGTTACTCGATCGGAGCGTACATATTTGCCAAATCCGAGGTGGACTAAGACGGAAGATTGTATTTTCATAGATAGCAAGTTTTATTTGTAAGTTATCTATATTTTAACTTTTATAACTATGATATAACAACTAATATTAGAGACAATATTACTACAAAATATGTCGGTTTTTTCTCTATTTTATTGTTGTCAAATTTAGTAAATAATGCTAATATTTGCTGTAAGAGTTCAACAGTATTATATCTATTTCGGTTGGATCGGAATTATTTAACCACAGAGAGCGCAGAGAACACAGAGAAGGATCGGAGAGATGAATAATTCCGATGTTAACGGGTTTGATATCATTCAATATCTGGGTTGAATCAAATAACTAAATAAAATATGATTCCACAGTCCTCTTGAGAGGACTTTCGCTATGAGATGGGGGTTTCAACTCCTGTCGGACTATCGGAATATGGCAAATCTCGGACTGTCGGTGCGCGACAGTAGGCTAATGCGCTAACATAGAATGAAAGCAATTTGCGATTTTGAGATTCGAGAATGATTCCCACCGATAAATAGGAAAGCCTCAATGATCCCAATTAGTCTCGACTTAGTTATCAGCCTCCTGACGGCAATTCCCTTCGGCACTATCAAAGACAAGTTTCAGCGCAACGAAACAGTCATCAAATTATTAAAAAGATTTAACCTCAAACCTGACGCGCCGCCAGCCGATTTCAGTGGAATCTATGTTTATACTTTAGTAGAGTATGGCGCTGGGAAACCCAAACAGATTTTAGAACTGTTTCGCCAAAAAGAGATTGAACAAGCATTTCGCAAAGCCTTCGACTGCGATAGTGCAGCCATTTTAATTCAAGCAGGCGATGACTTTCTCAACGAGTCTGCTTTGGGTAAAGAAATTCGAGATTTAGGGATTGACCCCAGACGGGAATTCATGGCATTTGTAGCCATATTTATGGAAATTGCCAAGCGGACGCGGACACCTGCGGAGGTGATCGAGGGAAATGCGATCGCCTCCCTACAAAAACACCTGTCGATAGTCCTAGAAAGAATCGAACGCCTTCCCACTCTCGAAGGAATCCGCACCGAATTTGCGCGATTGGAAGCAGAAGATTATCCCGCACTTCCCGCAGCAGCATCAACAAATATTCAAAAGTCTCAAGCTTTTATTTTATCGCAACAAGTTCGAGGTTGGTTTGAAACATTAAATTATCAGTTCGAGCCACATCAAATCTCGGAAGATAACTATTTTGAATGGATTATCAATGTTCCGGTGAGACGCAAAAAGTACGATCGCATTTTAGTGCGCGGAATTGCCGGAGAAGCTGGACTCAGAGATATCTCAGCCCTGCGCGAGTCGGTGGAAAAACAGCGCACCGATGAAGGGTGGTTAGTCACAGCCCGTCGCATCAGTCGCGCCGCGCGGGATGAAGTAGAGAAAGCCGAAAATCGTAATTTAGCTTGCTATACCTTTGATGAATTACTCGACCAAGATGCTGATTTTACCGCTTATCTGGATTGGCTAGAAACTGAAATCACCAGCCGAGGAATTGATACTAAATATGTGCCACTAGCTTGTACAAAAGAAGAAATCGACCCCGATACTCAGCGCAAGATAGGCGTGAGTCATTATGACGGGCGAGATGGCTGGATCGAAGGTTATATTGACCTGTGGTTAGATGACCCTGTAAAAGAACATATTTCAGTTTTAGGAGAATTTGGGACGGGGAAAACTTGGTTTGCCATGCACTATGCTTGGATGGCGCTACAACGCTACCGAGATGCTAAAAGTCGCGGCTTAGAACGTCCGCGTTTGCCGTTAGTAATTCCCCTCAGAGATTATGCTAAAGCGGTTAGTGTTGAGTCGCTATTCTCCGAGTTTTTCTTTCGGAAACACGAGATACCTTTGGCGGGTTATTCGGCTTTTGAACAACTGAATCGGATGGGTAAGTTTCTGTTGATTTTCGATGGTTTTGATGAAATGGCCGCTAAGTGCGATCGGCAACAAACCATTAATAACTTCTGGGAACTAGCAAAAGCGGTCGTTCCCGGCGCAAAAGTTATCCTGACTTGCCGCACCGAACATTTCCCCGAAGCCAAGGAAGGACGGGCATTATTAAATGCCGAACTGCAAGCATCAACAACTATTTTAACAGGCGAAACTCCCCAATTTGAAGTATTAGAATTAGAGAAATTTAACGACGAGCAAATTCGCCAAGCGCTGTCATTTCAAACAGAAGCGACTACTGTCGAAAAAGTGATGGGAAACCCCCAACTATTGGATTTAGCGCGTCGCCCAGTGATGACAGAGTTAATTTTGGAAGCATTGCCCGATATTGAAGCAGGAAAACCAGTCGATATGTCGCGGATTTATCTGTATGCGGTGCGGCGGAAGATAGAGAGAGATATCAAAGCTGAACGGACTTTTACTTCGTTAGCAGATAAGCTTTACTTTTTGTGCGAACTGTCTTGGGAAATGCTGTCTACCGACCAAATGAGTCTCAATTATCGCGGTTTTCCCGATCGCATCCGCAGCTTGTTTGGTTCCATCGTGCAAGAGGAAAAAGACTTAGACCACTGGCATTATGACATGATGGGT
>JARCMA010000236.1 GCA_030248405.1 Microcoleus sp. MP8IB2.171 | reverse complement strand
GGGTTTGGTAGTTTTTCTCATTGTCAAATACCTGTTTCTAGACCACTCATATTTATAAATGCACTATTTTGTTATTTTGTCAATGCGTAAGTCCTATTACCCTTAAAAATCAGCTTCCCACCTTTTTCGGCGCAAAAGGAGAACCAGATTCAAAGGAACTGAAACCGCCGGCAAAATCCTCACCGTAAGCTTCTTCCCCGTGCAGGTCAATATCCAAACCCTTGTCTTCAGCAGATGAGGACACTCGCAGTTCCATAAACTGTTCCAAAATTTTCAGGATGACAAAAGTGCCCACAGCCGCAAACACGTAAGTAGCTAGAACGCCTACAAACTGGGTGACGATTTGCCCCGGATTCCCGGCAAACAGCCCGTCATTTCCGGCAGCGTTCACCGCTTTAGTCGCAAATACGCCCGTCAGAATTACGCCCACAGTTCCGCCGACGCCGTGAACCGGGAAGGTATCCAAAGAGTCGTCAAATCCCAGCTTAGCGCGCCAGCTAATGGCAAAGAAGCAGCAAACCGCAGCGATCGATCCGATCAAAAGCGCTCCCACTGGCAGCACGAATCCAGCCGCAGGTGTGATGCCCACCAATCCCGCTAGGAAACCGCTAGCAATTCCCACTGCTGTCGGTTTGCCTCTGAGTACCCATTCGATGATTGTCCAAGTTAAGCCGCCGGCTGCTGTTGAAATCATGGTGGTGACAAAAGCCACTGTTGCTAAAGAACCAGATCCCAAAGCACTACCACCGTTGAAGCCAAACCAGCCAAACCACAGCAGCCCAATTCCCAGCAAGACGTAGGGTACGTTGTGGGGGGTGTGGGGCTTGTTCAAGTGGTCTTTGCGAGGCCCGATCATCCAAGCTGCGACTACGGCTGATACGCCGGAACTGATGTGCACGACTGTGCCGCCGGCAAAGTCCAAAACTCCGATCGCCCCCAGCCAGCCTCTACCCCAAACCCAGTGGGCTAAAGGAGAGTAGATGAAGGTAGACCATAGCAGCCCGAACCAGAAATAGGTTTTAAATGTTACCCGTTCGACGATCGCCCCGGAAATCAAGGCTGGAGTGATGATGGCGAACATCATCTGGTACACCATGAAGACTTGGTGGGGTATTGTCGGTGCGTAGCCGATCGGATCTGGTTTGTCGGCCGTGACGTTGTTCAAGAACATCCAGTCGAAGCCGCCGATGAAGGTTTCGATCCCTTTTCCGAAGCCTTCGGAGGCTGGAGTGGAAACGTCAAAAGCTAAGCTGTAACCCCACAGCGTCCAGGTGACGCCGATCAGTCCCATCATGACTAAGCTCATCATCATGGTGTTGAGGACGTTGCGCGATCGCACCAATCCCCCGTAGAAAAAGGCCAGTCCCGGTGTCATCAACAGCACCAGTGCTGAGGACACCAACATCCAGGCCGTATCGCCGCTGTCGATCGGATTCGGCACCACTGCAGCAGCAGTACCAGCATCTTGAGCTAAGGCATTGTCCGTTAGCGGTACGCTTAACAGCCACAGCGCGAGGATGCCGATCGTTAAACTTTTTTTGATCACGTTAGTTGTACCTTCTCATACTCAGCAATTTTCAGGGAAGACCGAGCCGATTTTAGATGCGAGGATTTTAGATGCAATAGTTATTTGGTTTTAAGTCCGTGTTTTAGCGGAACAAATCTTCAATAGATAATTCCCCAATCCTCAACCCCCCGACTTCGTATAGCCGGAGTCATCTAAATTCGTCAACCCTCAATCCAACGGTCTATGCCTTTTGGATTGCACCATTTGTACAAACAGCTATTCTGTATCACCCTATACTAAATAGCTAACTATCATATTTCTTAATCTATCAGTGGATACTTGACATAGCCAGTGACAACAGAGTAATCGGGGAGGGGGAATTGAGGAGATGGCAAGAGTTTTGAGTTGGGGAGAGTGGGAGGAGGAGAGGGGGAGAGTTAGGGAGAATGTTACTTTATCCTTTATCTTTCTAACTAATGACTAATAACTAATGACTCATGACTCATTTTTCAACTGCATCTGATCGAACAGTTGCAGGGCCGAGCGCCAAACCAGATAACCTTGATCGTTAAGGTGCAAGCCATCTGTGCTGAGTTCAGTTGGCAAATTGCCGTCAGCATCCACAAACAGCGGGTACAAATCCAGATACAAAACATTTTCCGAACTAGCAATTTCTTTCAGCCGTCGATTTATTGCCCTAATCCGACTGTTAGGAATCGCCAACAGCCGATCGCGATTTTCCCAAGTAGCTTGTTCCCCGCTGTGGGGCAAAATCGACTGCACCACGACTTGTGCTTTGGGGTGAGCCCACCGCAAATCGCGAATAATCTGCCGCTGGTTGTCCAAAATCCCTTCGTCGCTGGTTCCCCGCAACAAATCGTTAATCCCAATCATCACAAACACCGTATCCGGCGCAGTTCTATCGAACAACTGCAACCGCTTCAGCAAACCCACGGAAGTCTCCCCCGAAATCCCTTGATTCAGCCAAATTCGATCGACTGGTAACAGCTTGGTCGGGAACCACATACTGAGAGAATCCCCAGCCAAAACACTCAGTCTTGAGGGTCGATTCGCAGCCGCCGCCTCAGCTTCGCGACCCAACTGCGTCACCCACTGCTGGTAAGTCCATTTATGTCGCGGTCCTGGAACGGGCACGTCTAGCACTGCCTTTGCAGAGATCACCGGTTGGCCAATTTGTTCATCAGGCGCTTCTGCCGTCACCGCATCATTCGCCTGGAAGCTTTCTGTCAAGTTGTGTCCCCGCAGCAGTAGTTGAGCGACTGTAAGTATCAGTACCCCGTTCGTCACCAAAGATAGCAAAGCCCAAACCGGAACAGTTTTCGATCGGCTAACTTCCATCCCTAAGAGGGATTTATGAGTTCTACTTCTGCTACCTCCTCCAAACTTCTCCATAAACTCAAGCTATTTGCAGGCTTCACACCGAATAATTTGCACTGATTGCTGCATCAAATTTTACCGCTCAATTAAAGCCTCAATTCTTGTAAGAATCAAGCACTGTGCTGTGTTGGGCGCGACGGCGATGCAGAACTTTGCTTTTTCGCACTACTTTACCATAAAAAATCTGCCTACCAAACTTTCTTGCACATAAATTCAGGTTTGTCTAGGTCTGCTGATTGGACAAAAATATATCTAAAACTTACCGAAATTACTCATTTCTGATGCTAAAATCCAAAAATGAAAAAATTAACTATAACTGAAGCAGCCAAACTTAAAGGTGTGAGCGCTTCCACCTTGCGCCGATGGGAAGCCGAAGGAAAGCTAATACCGGAACGCACCGCTAATGGTCACAGACGCTATGACCTAGCTCATCTTCTAGGCTTAAAACGCGAGGGCGCTTTAACCGTTGCTTACGCTCGGGTTAGCAGTCACAACCAAAAAGATGATTTAGACAGACAAAAACAAGTTTTGGAATTGTTTTGTGCATCTCAGGGGTGGCAATTCCAAATCATTGATGATATAGGTTCTGGGGTTAATTACAGTAAGCGGGGTTTACAACATCTAATTCGGGCGATCGCAGACAATCAAGTAGAAAGGTTGGTATTAACTCACAAAGACAGAATGCTGAGATTTGGTTCTGAACTAATTTTTAATTTGTGCGAACACTTTGGAACAGAGGTAGTGATTATAAATCAAACCGAAAATACTAGCTGTGACGAGGATTTAGCTAAAGATATACTAGAAATAATCACTGTTGTCTCCGCCCGCCTTGATGGCAGCAGGAATCCCCAGAACAAGCGCATCGTTGAAGAACTTAAAGCAATTGCCGGTCAACTATAGCCTTTCTCAGAAAGATGAGGTACCCGACGTGCATAGGGCATAGGGCATAGGGCATAGGGCATAGGGCATAGGGGATACCTCACTTTTTGAGAACCGCTATATAAACAATCAACCAGTTTTCAACGATGCGTTTGTGACAGGCTCTCAATTCCCCATTACCAATTATCGGCGCACATCTCATGCAATTGAAAACGGCTATATCTACGCCATTAAAAGTAAACTAACAATAAAAATATGCCCGCGTTCGCATCGAAGATTTAAACGCGAGCACAACGATAGACAGCCATAAGTTGGCGGCTATTTCAGATTGTGGTTGTTCTGAATAAAGGCGTGAATTAGCTGATAAATAGCTAATCTAGCACACGAAAGCTGAATTGGTCGATCTCTTCGCACGCTCTACATTTTGGTAGTCTTGCCTCCAGAACCCCCACCATAACCGCCGTAGCTGGTCTCACTTCTGTTATCCAAGCTCGTTTCCTTCACAAACCCGGTGTAAGCTTCCATCCCGTGTTCGCCGATATCCAAACCTTCAGCCTCCTCTAAAGCAGAAACGCGGATACCCAGCAAAGCTTTGAGTGCCATCCAAAAAATCGTACTCAGCAGCACGGTCATCCCGCCTACAGAGATAATGCCGACAAATTGCGCCCAAAGTTGACCGAAACCTCCGCCCACAAGCAATCCGGCTGCCGGGCCTGCGGTATAAAGTCCAGTTGTAGGCCCGTCAGCAAACAAGCCCACTGCCAGAGTTCCCCAGATGCCACAGACTAAGTGAACTGAAGTTGCGCCTACAGGGTCATCAATTTTCAAGTTGTCGAAGAAAGTTACGGCGAAAACTACCAGGATGCCGGCGATCGTGCCGATAATGGCAGAGTTGGGTACGTTGACCCAAGCGCAGCTTGCTGTTACCCCGACTAAGCCGGCGAGGATGCCGTTGATAATCATTGACAGATCTGGTTTTCCCAGGTAAAGCCAAGCTGTAATCATGGCAGCAACACCTCCGAAAGCACCAGCGGTATTGGTGGTAATTGCAATGTGGGCGATCGCATTTGGATCGACTGCCATTGTCGAACCGGGATTAAACCCGAACCAACCCAACCACAAAATCAAACAGCCCAGAGTCGCGATACTCATGTTGTGTCCCGGCATTGCCACAGTATCGCCGTCGCGGTACTTACCAAGCCGCGGCCCCAAAAATGCCGCTCCCATCAAAGCAGCCCAACCGCCTACCGAGTGAACCACTGTCGAACCGGCAAAATCCCAAAAGCCTGCGTCTGCCAGCCAGCCTCCGCCCCAAATCCAGTGTCCGGTAATTGGGTAAGCAATGCCTACTAACAGCAAGCTGAAAATTAAGAATTCAAGGAATTTAATTCGCTCTGCAACGGCTCCAGAAACGATCGTGGCAGCAGTTCCCGCAAAAACTAATTGGAAAAAGAATTTAGCGTTGAGGGGCACTCCCGTCCAGTTTAAGGCAGTGAAAATGCCTTGATAGGCATCTCCTGTAGCGGGGCTGTTGTCAGCTACATTCCACAGGAAAAATCCGCCGCTGCTGCCAATAAAACCGTTGCCGTCGCTGAACATTAACGCAAAGCCGATCGCCCAAAATGCGATCGTAGAAAGCGCAAAAACAATCAAGTTTTTGGAGAGCACGTTAACCGCATTTTTTTGACGGCAAAAACCCGTTTCCAACATACCGAAACCCGCGTTCATAAAGAACACTAGCATCCCAGTCACCATCACCCACATGGTATCCATGCCCACTTTAAGGCTGGCCAATTGTTCCTCGGTGGTTGGCGCGGGAGGCGTTTGGGCTACCGCTGCATATCCCCAGAGCGAGAATACGAGTACAGCTAAAGGAATGCAGGCTTGCCAACTCGGGCTCAGGCGGGCGATCGCCCTTTGTAATTTCTGGAACCTGTTGACTTTTGTAAAAGATTTAGCTGCTGGTAAATTTGAAGACTCTCGCCTGAGTTGTTTCGACTTTTTCTTTCCGATAGTCATTTTTATCATTTTCGCCCTCTTTACAACTGTTGCGATCGGTAAGAACCCGAAAACCTCCCAATTCTACTACAGAAATTTAGAGATTATTGTTCAGATTGAGATAGTTCTGATAACCTACATTTTCTAGCTGATTTTGTTTATTCATTACAGATTCGGACAAGTTTTTGCGGTATGCGAGGACTCGATCTAGCAATTCTGGCTGGTAAACTGCTAATATTTGAACGGCCAGCAAGCCGGCATTTTTAGCATTGCCGATCGCCACTGTTGCTACCGGTATCCCCGCTGGCATTTGGACGATCGAGTACAGAGAATCTATCCCTTGCAAGTGTCGGCTCGCTATCGGCACGCCAATTACTGGCAAAGGCGTTAAAGATGCTACCATACCTGGGAGGTGTGCCGCTCCCCCGGCACCTGCGATAATTACTTTCAAGCCTCGTCGGTGGGCGGTTTGGGCGTATTCCACCATGCGCTCGGGAGTGCGGTGGGCAGAGACGATCGCCACGGAGCAAGGTACATTAAATTCTTCGCAAACGGCGATCGCATCTTTCATGGTTGGCAAATCCGAATCGCTACCCATGATAATTCCAACTGTCGGTTGATTCATGCAATTTTAAGATTTCCAACTTCAGATCGATGCTAATTGTAAATTATTGTATTGCCTCAAATTTATAAATTTTCCCGTAAATAGTGATGAATAAAGCCACAACCCCAAATGCTACCCCCATAGATATTGTCAATGCTCGCCTCCCTGGTTGCAAAGATTTGCAGATGCTGGCGATTGACGAAACGGGAATCATTCAAGAAGTTTGCCCGATGGATGCCATATTTAAACGAATTTCTCCTCCCGATTTGCAAGTCCTTGATGCAGCAGGTTACTGGCTTTCTCTGGGTGGCGTTGACTTGCAGATTAACGGAGCCCTCGGTTTGGCTTTCCCCGATTTAGAAAGCAAACATATTGAAGTTTTACCGAAAATTTGTCAATTTTTATGGAATCAGGGAGTCGATGCTTTTTTGCCGACTTTGCTGACAACTTCGCTCGATAAGTTTAGGCGATCGCTCTCCACCATAGCTAATTATATCCGCACAGCAAAAACCACTGCTTCCGCAACCAATAAACTCAAGACAGCGGAAATTCTAGGCGTTCACCTCGAAGGCCCTTTTCTCAACCCCCAGAAGCGAGGAGCTCACCCAGTTGAGTTTTTACTACCGCTAACTATAGAAAATGTCAAGTTAGTTTTAGGAGATTGTGCCGATATTGTCAAAATAATTACTTTAGCGCCGGAATTAGACAGCACTGGCGAAGTCATTCCCTATTTGCAAAGTTTAGGAATTGCCGTTAGTCTCGGACACTCCCAAGCGACGGCAGAGCAAGCACAGCAAGCATTTGCCCAGGGAGCTTCAATGGTAACTCACGCTTTTAATGCGATGCCAAGTTTGCACCACCGAGAACCGGGTTTGTTGGGAGCGGCGATCGTTTATCCGGGCGTAAAATGCGGTTTAATTGCTGATGGGAAGCACGTTTCTCCGACAATGATTGATTTTTTGCTGCGCGCTGGCAGCTATGAAAAAGGCATTTTTTTGGTGAGCGATGCTTTGGCTCCTTTGGGTTTGCCTGACGGTGTTTATCCTTGGGATTCCCGACAAATTGAAGTCAGAAAAGGTACGGCTTGGGTAAGATTGGATTATCACTCGCCTCTAGAATCTGCTACTTTGGCAGGTACGACTCTGCCACTATTGGCGGGAGTGCAGAATTTGGTAAAGTGGGGGATTTGCGATACCGAAAGTGCGATCGCCCTGGCAACTGAATCTCCGAGAAGTGCGATCGGAATTTCGGGAATTATTGGCAAATCGGCAACTCAATTGTTGCGCTGGAATTTGGATGAACCGACACAACAATTGACTTGGCATCGGTTGTTTTAAGGAAGAAGGAAGAAGGAAGAAGGAAGAAGGAAGAAGGAAGAAGGAAGAAGGAAGAAGGAAGAAAAACAATTCAATTTTTTAATTTTACCAATTCCCAATTCCCTTTTTCCCAATTACCACCCCGAGGCTTTATAATATTTAACCGTTGGCAATAACTCAGCAGCAGGCAGATCGATGAATTTGGTAGACGACAAGACTATAGTTAGACAGTATTTTAACTCGACGGGCTTCGATCGCTGGCAGCGAATTTACGGCGACGGCAAAGTCAATAAAGTTCAGCTAGACATCCGCACCGGCCACCAGAAAACGGTGGATAGAGTCATCGAATGGCTGCAAGCTGACGGCAATTTACGCGGGCTTTGTGTCTGCGATGCCGGCTGTGGCGTGGGTTCTCTCAGCATTCCCCTGGCTGAATTTGGGGCAATTGTTTCTGCTAGCGATATCTCTGAAAAGATGGTAGCAGAAGCCTACGAGCGATCGACAGCAGTTCCCGGCAAGCTCTACAACATCTCCTTCGCAGCCCAAGATTTGGAAGCTTTAACGGGCAAATTTCACACGGTTATTTGTTTGGACGTGCTAATCCACTATCCTCAAAGTAAGGCTGCGGAAATGATTGCTCACCTAAGTTCGATCGCCGAATCGCGACTAATTCTTAGTTTTGCACCCAAAACTTTAGCGCTCACCGCCCTCAAAAAAATTGGTGAGCTTTTCCCAGGGCCGAGCAAAACTACCCGGGCTTACCAGCACCGCGAAGCTGATATTATCAAAATCTTAGAAAACAATGGTTTTGTTATTAACAGAACAGCGATGACTAGCACTAGCTTTTACTATTCTCGCTTGCTGGAAGCTGTGCGGAAATAGGTTAAAAATATCTGCCCATTCTGAGGCCAGTTTAGATCGTTTATTGGCTGTGTAGGGGCGGGGCGGGTTTCACGGATAATAATTGCCTAAAACCCACAATCTCGTAAACCCGCCCCCACCACTTTCCGGCCTGTTCCACAACAATTCAATCAATTTTCTTGTGGGGAGTAGGGGTTGGGCATCCTGCCAGCCCATGAAAAGCTTATTAACAATGGTGTAAGATATCTGTTTAACTAACTTCAGTCAGCCGCGTACCGCACTTAGCACAGAATTTCGAGCTAGTTGGATTCTTGTGTCCGCAGCTAGTACAAAATACAAAATCTTGTGCTGGTAAAGTCGGCGGTTGAATGGGCAGTGTCGAAATACCCCCAGGAGCATTAATGACAGTATCATCAGTATAAATTTTGTCCAATTCTGAACGTACTGCCATCCCATTTGGTTGAGGCTGCGAAGGAATTACAGGATTAACTGGCGGCGGAGTTTGAATATTAAATGACCCTGGCTCCGGCCGAGGAAACTTGTAAGTTTCTATCACCTCTTGAATAATCTTCAGCTCTCGTTTATAAACTGGGCTTTCATTTCCTCCTTCTTTGTCTAATTCCGTCTCCCGCGTGTCGAGATATGCCTTCAGTTGGCTGTATAACTGTTGTTTTTGTTGCACAGTTTCCGCCCCAGTCAGAATAGCCGCCACCTGTTTTTGAATCTCTTCCTTATCAGGACGACAGGCTACAACTTCCAAAAGTTGCACCGTTTCTTCCCAGCTAGAAGCAAGATCGACATTCTCTTTACTACCCATCACATTTTCTATTGTGTAACGGATTACTTTTTCCTTGGTATTGCGGTTTTCTTCTCGTCGCAAAACATCTAATGCTCGTGCTTGCACGACCAATTTCAAAATCTTCTCATCTTCGGGAAATATATCCCAAAAAGGCGCTTCCTTTTGAATGTGAACCGGGATAGGAGGATCTTTGCTTTCTCCCCGCGCTTGGGTCTTCTGGGTTTGAGGTGTAAACTGTATAATGTATGAACTTTCTGCTAGAGGCTAAGCTCATGGATTTTCATCTTGACGGATTACTCAATT
>JARCMA010000235.1 GCA_030248405.1 Microcoleus sp. MP8IB2.171 | reverse complement strand
CTCAGTCAAAGCTTGAGCAGACATATCGCGAGGAGTGCAACCACGGTTACGAGCAAAGCTCAATGCTTCAACGTAAGGAGCAGTAGGCAAGCTCAAAGCGCGATAAACTTCGCGTTGACCAGCAATACCCCATTCATCAAGAGGGCCTGTGCCGCCAACAACTAGGCAGTATTGGACTAAGCGCAGGTAGTGCTTGATGTCACGAGCACATTTTGCTTTGAAAGTATCGGTGGAGTTAGCTTGACCAGCTTCGTTCAAGTAAGGATACTTTTTGATGCAAGCATCATAAGCTTCTTTAGCAACTGAATCGAGGTTGTTGCCAAGCTTTTCTGCGGCTTCTAAACGAGCAGCAGAGCGTTGGATAGAACCTTGAACTGATTCTAGATCAGAGGTGCTAGGAAAGCGACCTGCTGCATCAGCAGAGGCGATAGCGGTGGTGAGAACTGATTTCATTTCCTTAAATCTCCTAAAGTGATTTTGACAGTGAGCGTAGTTTCAATTTTGCTGAGCGGATTGCGATTAGCAATTGACTAGCTCAGTGCAGAAATGATGCGGTCGAAGTAGCTGGAAGCTTCAGCAACCAAGCTAGCGCAACGATCTTCAACTACGATTGTTCCCATTTTCCGCAACTTAGCACCAGCAAATTTTTCGCTGGGGTTGTCTTGGATGTGAGCAGCGGCTTGAGCCTTCATGATTTGAACAGCACGCACGGTGGAGGTGGTGGGCACGCCCAAAGCTGCGTAGGTTTCTTTCAAGCCATTCAAGCAACGGTCATCAAGAACGGAAGCATCACCAGCCAAAATAGCGTAGGTGACATAGCGCAAAATGATTTCTGCATCGCGCAAGCAAGCAGCCATGCGACGGTTAGGGTAGCAGTTGCCACCGGCTTGAATCAAGCCTTGGTTTTCGCAGATCATACCGGCAACAGCGTCAGAAACCATGCAGCTAGCGTTGCTGGCGATCGCGTTGACAGCATCCAAGCGTCGGTTGCCGCTGGCAACGAAAGCTCTGAGGGCAGCAATATCACCAACGGTGGAGGTGCTGGCATCGGCTGAAACTACAGCTCTTGAAAAAGCGTCAAGCATTGAGTTCTCCTTAACTTAGACGAAAAATTATTTCTTATCTTTAGTTGGTCAACTTGGTGACTAACTTGATGTTTTTGAATATATCTCTGGGGTGATTCCTTCGTCTCATTCCTGAGAAACAAAGTAACAATTTGTTACTTTTGTTGCTAAAACTACATTCTCCTTGTCAAAAACAGGCAAGATGCCTGTTCCACAAGACATCAAGTTGCTTGTGAGGTGGGCCAAAGAGCCCGCCCTTGAAAAACTTGTGGGCAATGGTGCAAGATGTGATTTAAACTCACATCCTAAGCTGACAAGCTATGTTAAGTGTATCGAGTAGACGCTATGCCGGCGAAAGCGATTTAACTGCGATCGCGCATTTAATGAATACTTGCGAAGAAGTCGATCGGCTCGATGAAGGCACTTCCATCTCGGAATTAGGACAAAAATTTAGCGAACCTTCCCGAAATCCAGCGCGCGATATCTGCCTTTGGGAAGATGCCAGCGGCAAATTAATCGGTTTCGCAGAGTTGTCGATTGCGGAAACTGGAGAGCCGATCGACGGTTGGCTGTGGTTTCGCGTCCACCCCGATGCGCGCTGCGGGGATGTGGAAGCGGCGGCAGTGGCTTGGGGCGAAACGCGGATGCGCGAGGTGGCATCATGGCGGGGCGCGCGCGTGAAGTTGCGATCCTGGGTTAACGCGGTAGATGCCGATCGCATTTCTGTGCTGGAAAGTTGCGGTTTTATAGTCGATCGCCATTTTTGGCGCATGGCGCGATCGCTTTCTGAACCGATCGCAGAACCGCAATTCCCCGAAGGTTTTACGCTGCGTCTATTCCCCGGCGAACAGGATGCCGAAGCTTGGGTAGAACTGTACAATCAATCGTTTATCGACCACTGGAATCACCACGATTTAACAGTCGAGAAATTCAAATACGATTTAGCCCAACCCAGTTATAGAAAGGATTTAGACTTAATTGCAGTGGCTGCTGACGGGACTTTTGCAGCTTTCTGTTATTGCGAAATTAGCACCGAAAAGTGCGATCGCACTGGACGAAACGAAGGCTGGATTATGTCTCTCGGCACGCGGCGCGGCTTCCGCAAAATTGGATTGGGACGAGCTATGTTGCTGGCTGGTTTGCATCGGCTGAAAGCTGCCGGTGTCGAGACTGCTATTATCGGTGTCGATACTGCAAATCCTTCAGGTGCATTGCGACTTTACGAGTCAGCCGACTTCCATAATATTCGCGATAAGATTTCTTATGTTAAGGATGTTTAATCGATGTTACAGCGGGCGATCGAACGAGAGTCCCCAGAAACCGGGTTTTTTACCGAATCTGTGGGTGTACCGAAGTATTTTCGTAAAAAACCCGGTTTCTTTGGTCAAGTGCGAAGTCCTGAAAAAAAACTTTTCCCACCCCCTTGACACCTTTGTAGTATGTATGTAGTATATAGGTATGGAAAACGCAGGAAAACCAAAAACCTTTATTTTCCGTACAATTCTGAACCTTGACAACTAAATATCGATCGAAATTTCAAGGAACATCAATTTGAAAGTCTTTTAACAGAGACTGAATTGTCATGTTTTTACTTTACACCAAACTGTTCGGTTACAAGCTGACTCCCTCCGAGCCAGAGATGGTACCGAATCAGTCTAATTTTAACGGATTTCATGCGGATTCAGAACAGACAATCTCTGCCAGATTGGAATCAACCAAAAAGGCTGAGGAAATCCGCAACATCAAACAAGCTTATCACTTAGAACGGCGCTTCTTTCAGTAAAGATTATCAGATTTCGTGAATTTTTACCGATACTGGCAATTTTATAAGCCTGACAAAAGCCAATTTCAAGAGCAGATAAGCTACCAATCCAAAATCGCTCGCGAGAGGTATCGGTAATGGTTCACATTCGTTTTGAAGGACGTTCCTACGACTTGGCAGAAAACCAACTCGGTATCGCCGCAGGAATGGGCGACAAGGCTATTAAGGAACGTCTTGCACAGCATTTTGATGTCAAGGGCGATCGCTTCGAGTCTTACGTGCTGGATCGTCGTCCCAACGGTGATTTAATTGTCCGCCCAGAAGCCGTTTACGGCTAGGAATTAACTTTTATTCCGCGCCCTAATTCGAGAAGCCTACACACATTAAGGATCTAGTTCTGAAAAGATTGCGGGTTCAAGTCCCGCTAAAGGCTTCGGCTTTTATGGTGAAATGGTAAACACGCTAGAAATTGTCAACAGCTTTTCATACTTGCGCGGAACAAAAATTTGCTCAGCTATCAGGGGGCGCACCCCAACTAAAGAAGCTTACAAACTGGTAAATTCGACTTAAAATCGAATTGTAGGCTCAATTCCTACTCGCCCTCTGGGGTAAAAAACAAAGCTTCTATGACTTGTGCGCCGCCTCTTATGCCTGATTTTTTTAGATCGGTAAGGCGGTTGAAAGTTCCACTTCGCGCCCTAACAAAAGAAGCTTACATACTAGCTCTTGGTAGAGCATTTCTATTTAAAGAAAAGGTCGCGGGTTCAACTCCTGCGTATGTGCAAATGGCTTTCTTAACTTGCGCGATGTGACTTTTACTGGTTTAATATTTTGATTTTAATTCTGTTTTTTGTTGCATCAGGTAAGAGACGCAATTGGTCGTCATTGCCAGAATATCCGCTCTTTAATTTTCAGTTACGCGCCCCAATATGTGAAGCGCATACACACAATTTAACCGATTAGTCACAGGTTCAAATCCTGTCAGTCCCGTTTAAGGGGCTGTAGCTCAGGGGTAGAGCAATCGAACTGTCAAAACGCTTTGCTAACTTGCGCGGAACCTCTATTTTTTTTTAATAAGTGAAGTCCTTAATACAAACTAAATTACTTCAGTCTTAACTGCGATTGACATTAATTTTATCACTTCGCGTCCTAACAGATAAAGCTTACACACTTTCCTAACTATAAGGGCCCTAATGTACCGATATTTGTACCTTGGTTTTATTGAAAATCATGTGGGGTGGGCATCTTGCCAGCCCCAAAAATACAAACTAAATGTGGAACAGCTTATTAAAATCGAAAACCAAAAATCGAAAACCAAAAATCGAAACTGGAGGCAGCACCAATGAATACAGCAGAGCGCGATTTACGTTTAGAAATGCTCAACAGTCTGCTCACCACACCTCACCGCCAACTGGAAAAGGTGACAGAAATTCACAAACTAATTGTCGAATTAGACCCAATTTTTTACGGTCATTTAGCAGTTTGGTATCAGCGTCAAGGCGACGTGCGCGATCACAAGGAAGTTTTTGTCGGAAATTTGCTAACTTCGGCGCTGACGGAACACCGAGATGCCGGTTTTATGATGCTGCAAGAGTTCCCTCCCTACGAGGTTTCGCGGATTGTGGACTTTATGAAACAGCATCAAAATAAGGTGCCTCGGAGTGCGCGCACTGCTGTCACTCGCTATCTGAAATCGCGGGAAAAGAATGCACAGTTTTTCGATCGCGCCGCCCTACGCAACCGCAAAGCAATGAAGCACTTATACGCAACTTTGCACGTCAAGCCGAGCGATCGAGCTAATGCTATTCTGTTTAAGGACAATCCGCCGGAAGACTCTCTAGCATTCGTTTTGAAGCAGTTGGCAAAGGCGGCGACACCTGCGGAACAAGCGAATTTGATTGTTGAGTACAAGATTCCGTATACGATCGCAGTTGGTGCAATCAAACAGCTAACGCCAACAGTTTTGGCCGCGCTGATTAACTCGATGTCGCCGCAGGAAGTCATCAACAACCTGAAATCGATTCAGTCTCGCGGCGCGATGGATCACCCGGATGTCAAGCTGTTGATTGACTCGAAGCTGGATGAAGCCACAAAGTGCGATCGGGTTTCTGCTTACAAAGCGAGTGTTGCGGGTGCGGGCGCGAAGTTCGACGCAGCAACGGCGGCGAAGCTGGAAGCGGTGACAAACGAACAGGTGAAGAAGCGCGGCAAGATTGTTAAAGCCACCGGTTTCATAT
>JARCMA010000234.1 GCA_030248405.1 Microcoleus sp. MP8IB2.171 | reverse complement strand
TTTTAAAGTTTACTACAAAAACCAGCAATTCCCGGATTTTTGGGAATGGGTTTAAGGAATTAAAGCCGTCAAGCGAAGGACGGGGTTTTAAACCCAAATCTTTGATAATTTAAACCACAGTAGAGGATAAAGCGCGGCTCTGTGCTTTCTGATGACACGCTGTAAATAATAACAAAATTTTGAGCATCGCACCAACGTCCTACCGTTCCATTGCTTTAAGTATCCTAGAGTTTAGGCCTTCTCTAACCATAGCAAGCACATCGCTAACTGGGTAAATTTTTCTTCCCTGGCGGAGTTATCATCGGCCGACAGTTACATCAACATCCGCTGGGGAATTTTTTGCGTCTGCTTGAAATTATCAAGACAATTTGGGAATGCTACCTAAAATTGATTGAGGCGCTTTATAGAATCTTCACACTGTCACGGTATATTTAAAGGAATCGTGAAGTTATACTTCCGAGAGATGGCGAATTGTGTTGTTTGTGAGAAAAACGTGCGATCGCGCAAGTGCGAACCGAAAGCCAAAAAATTTTAGAGAAGTTGGCAGCCGAGAGTTGCGCGGCGGGTTAACTCTCAGTAGAATTTATCCTGGTGGTTTTTGCCACTGACGCGACAAACTCGTGTCGAACTGCTTAAATAAGAATGTGACGTTAAGAACTTAATGTGATTTAACGTGAAAATTAAACCCAATTTCTGAGATTTGAGCTAACTTAACAATGAAAGCCCCTGTTGCACTACTCAACCCGCAACGCTTCATTGGGGGTCAGAGTCGGTCTCTAATCCAGAGTTGCCGACTTCAAACTAAAGCTACGAGCTTTATTCAATCGCAGATTGCGTATGATTCAATTCAGGGAAACAGGGTAATGATGGGTGTATCTA
This sequence comes from Microcoleus sp. MP8IB2.171, assembly GCA_030248405.1. Taxonomy (GTDB): domain Bacteria; phylum Cyanobacteriota; class Cyanobacteriia; order Cyanobacteriales; family Microcoleaceae; genus Microcoleus. The sequence goes on along the minus strand of JARCMA010000234.1, from coordinate 2,325 downwards.
CACGGATTGTATTGGTTCCAATTTGGGCAACTCAAAAATTGTCTGCTAACTGTCTGGCCAACTACGCCGCAGCCGTTCACCCAGATATACGCAGAAAACAGCGCCGTTCGATCGTGCCAAAGTTTTTGCGGGCCGTTCTCAGGATTTAGCAGAGCCGGACATGAGTTAGTATTGTCAAGCTAAGCTGACAGAGTTTTCCTAGTTCTTGACAAACAATGGAAAACAACTTCCATTTTTTGTGAGAAAGGCTACAATCGGAAAGGTCTTTGCAAGATCCGATTCTCCCGGTTTGGTGCTTCAACCCTCTGCTATTGCATTTGAGGCAGCAGACTAGCATCCAAGGTGGCGACAATTTGCCGTGCAACTGTCATGTCTGACAACCAGAGTAGAAAGCAAGGCGAATCAAAAGTTCGACACCTCCAATACAAAAGTTAGAGGGTTCCGTGCCGGAAAACTTGTACGGGTAAAAGCTCGAAGTACCGAGTAAAAAAGTCAGTATTTTTGGAAGTGCGATCGATCGCACTTCATGGTTTGCTTCTCTGGGCAAGGTATCGCAGATGATGTGGTAACTCGCTCCGAAAGAAAAAGCTTCAAGCTCAATTTAAGGTCTGGATGTTAAAATCTGCGATCAATTGAATGCGCTGGCTGCTTCAAACCAGAACTCGAACCGTGACTCATAAAACAGGTGCAGTTTCGGTAACAGATTCAGCTAGCAGACCGAAAATCCCACTATTTTTTCCTGCGGGAATGTCAATACTGGCTAACTTGTCTAAACTACAAACAGACGACACTATTCCACTGTTATTTATTCTTTAATTCAGGAGCATGAGGAAGGCGGCATGATCCAGGCTAACACCGTACTCGAAACAACAATCACACCCGAAATGGAAACCATCGAGTTGCTTCGGAACGCCAAAAGCGTTCTACCCGAAACCGAGTTGGAACTTTTTGACGAAGACGACGATCGAGAATATCTTCTAGACAACCCATCCGAGGAAGACGATACTAAAGTTGGCAAAGGTGTCAAAGCCCGCCGTCGGGCCCAAGCAAAGAAAAAGCATTATACTGAAGACTCTATTCGTCTTTACCTGCAAGAAATCGGTCGGATTCGACTGCTGCGAGCTGACGAAGAGATTGAACTAGCGCGCAAGATTGCAGATTTGCTGGAATTAGAGCGAGTTCGAGAACAACTGCTCGAAGAGTATAACCGCGAACCCAAAGACAGCGAATGGGCTAATGCTTTAGATATGGCACTTCCTGCATTCCGTCACCGACTCCACGTCGGCCGTCGGGCCAAGGAAAAAATGGTGCAATCAAACCTGCGTTTGGTGGTGTCGATCGCCAAAAAATACATGAATCGCGGTTTGTCTTTCCAAGATTTGATTCAGGAAGGCTCTTTGGGTCTGATCCGGGCTGCTGAAAAATTCGATCACGAAAAAGGCTACAAGTTTTCTACCTACGCAACTTGGTGGATACGTCAAGCCATCACCCGGGCAATCGCCGACCAATCGCGCACTATCCGCCTGCCGGTTCACCTTTACGAAACCATTTCGCGGATCAAGAAAACTACCAAACTCCTGTCTCAGGAAATGGGTCGCAAGCCTACGGAAGAAGAAATTGCTACCCGCATGGAGATGACGATCGAGAAATTGCGCTTCATTGCTAAATCCGCACAGTTGCCTATTTCTTTAGAAACTCCGATCGGCAAAGAAGAAGACTCGCGTCTGGGAGACTTTATTGAATCTGACGGGGAAACGCCAGAAGATCAAGTCTCGAAAAACTTGCTCAGGGAAGACTTGGAAAGCGTTTTGGATACTCTCAGCCCCCGAGAACGGGATGTACTGCGGCTGCGTTACGGCTTAGATGACGGACGGATGAAGACCTTGGAGGAAATTGGTCAAATCTTTAACGTCACTCGTGAGCGGATTCGCCAAATCGAGGCTAAAGCCCTGCGGAAGTTGCGCCATCCCAACCGCAACAGCATCTTAAAAGAATATATCCGCTAGAGTAATTTGCTAGCATCACCCAAAAGAGTGATTCGCACTCTTTTTTTTGGGGGGGAGACCCCCCGCCCCGGTTTGAGCTATAGCTGTTAAGTTTTGGGCAGCTAACTGCCCGGAGCAAGTGGCTATTTGCCGCCAAAATCCCGCTGCCAAAATTTAGGGAGTCCGTTAGGGAACTCCCAAGCTTTGCAGTGTCACAAAATCCTTAACTAGAAAATTACATCACGCCCCAAAAGTGAAGCAGGCCTTGACCGGAAACCAATTCGATGATGACAGCGGCAGAGAAACCAATCATCGCCAAACGACCGTTCCAATTCTCGGC
>JARCMA010000233.1 GCA_030248405.1 Microcoleus sp. MP8IB2.171 | reverse complement strand
TTTTAGATTTTAGATTTTAGATTTTAGATTTTAGATTTTAGATTTTAGATTTTAGATTTTAGATTTTAGATTTTACCTATAACCGAATACCTGGCTCCGAACTTTTGAAATAAGTCGGGGAGCTAACACAATCAGTCATCAGTTATCAACTATATGTTATTTAGCTGCTTTGATCAACTCATTTGTTTCATCATTTTTAGATTGTAGATTTTAGATTGTAGATTTTAGATTGACGCATCATACCACGAAACGGCGGTTTGTAGTTAGGACGAATAGTCCCGATCGATTATTGAATTTCCGCAAGTCAGTAATATCGATAAAATTGGTATAAGCGCAATTCCCCCTAGAAGTTTTATGAGTCCGTGATATGATTCTCCCGATTCGCGATTAAAATAAGTGAATCCTTTTAGCATTAGCGTTTGTAACCATTTGTGTCCCAATTACAGAAGCCCTCTCGTTCCCTCGCAGGGATTGCCGGCATTGTCGCAGTCGCCACTCTGATTAGCAAAGTCTTCGGGTTGGTGCGCCAAATTGCGATCGCCGCAGCCTTTGGAGTCGGTGTCGCCGTCGATGCCTACAACTACGCCTACGTCATCCCTGGTTTCTTATTTATTTTGCTCGGAGGGATTAACGGGCCATTTCACAGCGCCATAGTCAGCGTTTTAGCCCGCCGGGATAAAAAAGAAGCAGCACCCTTAGTCGAAACTATCACCACCTTAGTCGGCGGCATATTGCTGTTGGTAACAATCGCTTTAATTATTTTTGCAGATCAGGCGATCGATTTGGTAGCACCGGGATTAAATAGAACAGCAGAAGGTTTACAAATTAAAGCAATTGCCGTGCAGCAATTTCGGATTATGGCGCCGATGGCATTACTTTCAGGCTTAATCGGTATTGGTTTCGGCACTCTCAACGCCGCCGATATGTATTGGTTGCCTTCGATTAGTCCTTTATTTTCCAGCGTTGCACTTGTCGGCGGTTTGGCGATTCTCGCCCTGCAACTCGGAGACAAAATTATTCAGCCACAATACGCACTAATTGGTGGCTTAGTGTTAGCTTGGGGAACTTTAGCGGGCGCAGTTTTGCAGTGGTTGGTGCAACTAGCGGCGCAGTGGCGCGCCGGCTTGGGAACATTGCGTTTGCGGTTTAATTTTAAACGGCCGGGAGTGCAAGAAGTAATTAAGGTGATGGTTCCTGCTACCTTATCATCAGGAATGCTGCAAATTAATGTTTATACTGACCTATTTTTCGCATCCTACATCCCTCAAGCTGCCTCTGCGATGGGTTACAGTGGCTTGTTAGTTATGACGCCTTTAGGCATTATTTCTAATGTAATTTTAGTGCCATTTTTGCCGATATTTTCTCGCCTCACCGAACCCAAAGACTGGCCGGAATTAAAAGATCGAATTCGTCAATCTTTAATTTTGACCGGGATTACGATGCTGCCCCTGAGCGCTTTAATGGTAACACTTGCGGGGCCGATCGTCCGTGTGGTTTACGAACGCTATGCTTTTGATCGGTCAGCCTCGCAGTTTGTCACGCCGATATTGATGGCTTACAGTATTGGAATGTTTGTGTATTTGGGACGCGACGTTTTGGTACGGGTATTTTACGCTTTGGGAGACGGAGAAACCCCTTTTCGGATCAGTATTATCAATATCTTTTTGAACGGACTGCTGGATTATTTGTTGGTAGGAGCTTTCGGCGCACCCGGATTAGTTTTGTCTACGGTGGGAGTGAATCTTGTTTCGATGATTATGCTTTTGTACTTATTAGATAAAAAGCTTGGTGGTCTGCCTTGGCGGAAGTGGAGTTTGCCCTTTCTGGGGTTAGCTTCTGGCAGTTCTCTAACTGCTTTCGTTACCTTGGCTACTCTGCAAGGCTGTCAAAGAGTTTTGGGTACTGAAGGTTTGGTAATTCAATTAGTGCAGTTGAGTGTGGCAAGTTTTGTAGGGTTAGGAGTTTTTGCCCTGTTTGTCAGTCAGATGAAGTTGCCGGAAGTTGATATGTTTGTCGATCGCATTCGGGGGCGTTTTCGCAAATAAAATTGTGGGCGGGTTAAGGGCGAAATACCAGACACAACGCCCACAATCTGCGTACAAAACCCGCCCTTTACTTTACATCTTCCGCTGAAATTCCTCAAGAACATCCATCAATTGAACTTGACACTGCATCGGAATCAAATCTGCCAGTGGCACTTCCCGCTTGCCGCCGCCCAACTTGACTGGAATTCCTTGCAAAACTCGTTCAACTTTGTCAGCATCTAAATCGCCATCTTCCAGCATGGAATAAAGTTGTTGGGCAACAACTGTATGCAGGTGAGCATCTCTCAGATACAAATGCCATTTGGCAATGTCAATGTAGACATTTTCGCCGATTTCGGCTGCTAAGGATTCGATCGCCTGTGTAGTATTAGCCATATCAAAAAGCCGAAAGTTATTTGTTATCAATCCAAAGACTTAACAAATGGCCGCCAACTGCCTTCAGCCAGAATCTTTGGTGAGGGGCGAATAATCGGCGATCGCAAAATGGTAAATCGCGTGGGCCAAAACTACTAGAGCCCATCCACCCGTTACCGAAATTGCCCAAGGCCAATCAGCCTTTTGCAAATTGTGAACAAACCACAAACCAGAATTGGTAGCAGAAAAAAGACCGACGTGGATAGCAAAATTCATCCGGTCATCTAAACGGCGATAATCTGGATCATTGCGATCGGGTTTGCGTGGCCAACGAGGAGGCATAGTTTTTCACTTGATATTAGTAGTTCTGTGCCTATTTTAATCTTAAGTGCAGCTTTTTGAATTCTACATCCCTCTCAAGGCAGAAAATTTATGTCTCTAAATTTTCATAGTCCCCTGACTTGCCGCCGCTTTTGCTCACCAGTCGAATTGACTCAATGGCGATCGACTTTTCCAATCCTTTCGCCATATCATACAAAGTCAGCGCCGCCACCGAAACCGCCGTCAGCGCCTCCATTTCCACCCCTGTTTCCGCCTTAATCTTCACCGTCGCCCGAATTTGATACCCCGGCAACCCAGCATCCGGCATCACCTGCACCTCCACGCTACTCAGTGGCAGAGGGTGACACAGAGGAATCAAATGTGCAGTCTGCTTAGCCGCCATAATTCCAGCCAGCCTTGCAGTGCCCAACACATCACCTTTCGGCGCATTCCCCGCTTCAATCGCCGCAAACGTCTCCGGCAACATCCGCACCCGGCCCGCAGCCACAGCTTGTCGCACAGTCGGCATCTTCGCTGAAACGTCCACCATTTGCGCTTCCCCGCTGTTGTCGAGGTGAGTTAGCTGTGCCACATCGGGCAATTTAGAAAAAGTTTGCGAAAGGTCTTGCATTATTTTGGTAATGGTGTTACTGTTAGATTCTGTGAGAAAAGAACTTGATCAATTTTAGATTAAATCTATGAGAAATCTTGGGGCGCTACGTTTCAAGAACTATTGCCAGCCATCCAAGATGGATTAATTCTAACTACTTC
>JARCMA010000232.1 GCA_030248405.1 Microcoleus sp. MP8IB2.171 | reverse complement strand
TTGACAGTTGACAGTTGACAGTTGACAGTTGACAGTTGACAGTTGACAGTTGACAGTTGACAGTTGACAGTTGACAGTTGACAGTTGACCTGGGATAGCTACCTCTACCTGGAAGGAAGAGGATTTGAGTAATGAATAGTTTTCTTTTAATTTCTCCCTAGAAGGGTTCCGGCTTTAAACCAATTCTTTCTGGTAACTTGGATGAAAGAATATATTCTCGCGCCTCCTGCGGTTGGATAACTCTCGGAATCATCATTAGGCTGGTAGGGGTGGCTTCACCAATCTGCACAATTAGCCAACTATCCGGGTGAACCCGCCCCAACCGACCCGATTTTCAACTCTAAACCGCAGCTAAAACCGCTTCCGGCTGCTGACTTTGTGCCGGCACTTCCTCTAAATCAGCGCCGTAAATTTCACAGCTATTATTCGGACTTTCAACCAGCTTAATCTTGTGCAACTCTGCGCCCAATTCGCGAACGGGCGATCGCAATAATTGCCCGATCCGAACAGCAATATTCTCCGCAGTCGGCACAACGTTCTCAAAATAAGCAATATCCTTATTTAAAAAAGTGTGATCGAAAGGTTCAACAACATAATCGTCAACGGCTTTTTGCAAAGCTCCCAAATCAGCAATCATGCCAGTCCGCGCATCAATTTCCCCTTTAACAGTCACCTCTAAATGATAATTGTGACCGTGACCGTTGGGACGAGCACATTTGCCATAAATTTCTGAGTTTTCTTCAAAGCTCAAATCGGGACGAGCCAACCGATGGGCCGCGCTAAAATGAGTGGACAAAGTTAGATAAGCTTCCATTCCGTTTCCTAAATATTCAGCCCAAAGTTCCGGGTGTTCAAACAATTGAATTTTGCTCACAGGCAAATGAGGAGCTAGTCGCAGCCAAATTTGCCGTGCTATGTTTTCGGTAGTTGGCAGAGTCTGCTCAAATTCCGGCCACGCTTCGTTAAGGTAGGAAAAATCGAGATCCTTGGTAACTTCCCGCTTGATGACGTGCTTGACATCAGACAGGTTAAGCACCATGCCGTACTCGTCGAGTTCGCCTATCATGGAAACGTAAAGGACGTAATTGTGTCCGTGTCCCGGCGCGCGGGCAGTTGGGCCAAACCGTTCAAAGTTCTCGGCTTCGCTCAATTCCGGCAGCCAGTACCGATGACTCGCCGAAAACTGTGCCCGACGATTGATGATGCACTGCATAAAAGTCAAGTAGGGTAAGCTTGTTAAGTTCTGTAAAGGACTTACTTCTTAAGGATAAACTAATTTTTGCTGGAATTTTTCGATTATTTGAGGGTGCTGTAAATGAATTTCTACCAATTTTCCAAATATTGGCCACAAGTCGCCGATCGATCCACTGAGTCTATTTTAGGCTACAACACAGATTTCCGGCAGAAAATACCGCTACAAAACAGTTTTTCGCCATCAGTTACTAACCCATCAGTTACGAGTCTTTGAGAGAGTGGGTGAAGCTGAGCTATTCCGTTCGCGAAGCGTTCCCGTTACCCGCAGGGGTTCCCGAAGGGTAGGGAATCGACTTTTTTGCCACACAGGATACTCCAGAGTTCGAGTTTTTCGCCTAAGCTCTGCAATAGTTAGCCGTTGGCAGTTCAGTTGCGCTCAAAACCAATCACCAATTACCCATTACCCAATATTAATGAATTCGATTACTGCACGAGCCGATCGCTTTTTTGAACATTTCTGGGGTGCGATGACAACCCCGCTATTTTATATCGGGGACACTCATCTGTCGATTAGTGCGATCGTCAAACTGATAATTTTAGCTATATTTTCCTTGATTATAGCTAAGATTATCAGTGAAGGAATTAAGCGCAGCGTGCTAGTTCGGATGGGATTGGATCGCGGCAGTCGAGAAGCAATTTCCACCATCATTAGCTATATTTTAGCAACTCTTGGCTGTATATTCGTCCTGCAAGGTTCCGGCATCAACCTCACTTCTCTCACTGTCTTAGCTGGCGTTGTCGGCATTGGTTTCGGCTTCGGCTTGCAAAATCTCGCCAGCAACTTTATCAGCGGTCTCACCCTGCTATTGGAACACCAAATTAGAGTCGGAGACTTTATTGAAATAGATAATTTATTAGGAACAGTAGAAACAATTTCGATCCGCTCTACAATTATTAAAACAATTGACGGTCTATTTGTAATTATACCAAATATTAAGTTTGTAGAAACTAATATTATTAACTGGAGTTACAGAGACCCCAGATGTCGCCTCCACATCCCCATCGGCGTTGCTTACGGATCTGACCCAGTAATAGTTACGGAAGCGCTGTTAATTGCGGCGCGGATGGAATCGAATGTCTTGTCCCATCCTTCTCCTAAAGTATGGTTTCACGGTTTTGGAGATAACGCTTTAAATTTTGAACTTTTAGTTTGGATTGACCAGCCACAGGAAAGCGATGCTATTAAAAGCGCGGTAAATTTTTTAATAGATTACGAATTGCGCCACCGAAATATCGAAATTCCCTTTCCCCAGCGGGATTTGTGGCTGCGAAACCCGCAAGAGTTAACTCAACTTTTTCACAATAACAAAGACGATAATTCCAACGGGAAAGTTTTTCCGCAGAATGCCAAACATTCAGCAGAGTTAAAATCTAATTCTACCGTTTCTGAACAAAAAAATCCAGCGCCTAAATCGCCTAATAATTGGACGCTGCGAGATTTATTGAGGCGAGTAACTTATTTCGATCAGTGTACGGATTTAGAACTACGGCAGTTAATTGAATACGGCTACCGACAACTGTTTCCAGCGGGACAGGTTGTATGTAAAGAAAATGACCCAGGCGATTCTTTTTATATTATTCTTTCGGGTTCTGTGGAAGTTCTTTCTCAAAAAGCCGATCAGTATATTGCGACGCTTCACGAGGGCGAATTTTTTGGGGAAATCTCTTTGCTATTGGGAACTCCGAGAACAGCGACTGTTAAAACTAGCGAAGATGCAATTTTGTTTGTGGTGGAACGCCACGACTTGCAAAAACTTTTAATCGAACAGCCGAATTTAGCCGATCAGATTGCTCAAAAATTGTCGGAACGCCAGCAAGCTTTGAGAGATTTGGGATTGTTAGATGGCGATTCTCTGGAACAAACTCCTTTTATTAAAATTCGCAAGCGAATTCAAGTTCTTTTTGGTATTTGACTTTGTAGGGGCGGGTTTAGCTAAAGATATATGATACAAATGACTAAAAAAATGGCAAAACCCGCCTCTTTATTTCTCAGTCATTAGTCATTAGGAATTGGGAATTGGGAATTGGGAATTGGGAATCGGGAATCGGGAATCGGGAATT
>JARCMA010000231.1 GCA_030248405.1 Microcoleus sp. MP8IB2.171 | reverse complement strand
GGGTCGGGATTAAGGTCATAGTGGATTTTGGGCAATTTAGCCACTGCTAGCCACTGCGCTTGAGTAATCGGGTATTTTCCCATCAGAAACGGTTTGATTGTCACCTGATGTTGAGGTTTTTCCCTCTCATAGCTTTCTGCTTCCGTTTCAGGTGCACCCATCCAGAATCTACCCCTAGGGATATAAACCATTTCTAAGCTGGTATCACCGTCTAATTTTTCAGTAAAGTACGAAGCTGTTTTGGTTTCTTCTTGGATAATCTCACCTTCAGGATTAACCATCACAGTTTTAAAAGTAAAAGTTTTAGCGGGGATGGGATGGGATGGCAAATCAACTTCCACTCCAGCCACCAGCGCAACTTCTCCTTCTGCTGTTTTGGGCAAACTCTCAAACAACCGAGTTGCTCCTGTGTAATCGCCTAAAGCCGTTTGTTTCATTGCCTGTGCTAGAGTCAACAAAGGTTCAAAATTAGCTCGCAAAGGCTCAGCCAAAGTTTCTACTAACGACGACTTCTGCAACCATTGACTAAGATTTGGCTGTTGCAATAATTGACTAAGCTTCAGAGTTAATTCTTTTGCTGCTTTCTCCGGGTTTACGTAGGCTAAAGCTGTCCAGCGCTGCGCTTGTTTTAACCCAGGAATTTTTGATTGAAAATTTCGCTTAACATATTTCAGAAAAAAATTCGTCGATAGTTTGCACAAATCATCTTGACTCAACTTTTGTAAAAGCACCTTGCGAACTGTGATATCCATTTCATATAGTTCTTCATCAACTTCGCTGCACAAACCAGACAATAGCAAATCAGCAACTGCAATCCAAGGCAATTGCAATTTTTCGTCATGCTGCAAAAGGTAATCCCGCAAGCGATAAAGCAAATCCGGTGTCAAAGCTAGGGGAAAAGCTGCACGACGAGCGAATTCCAGATGCTCTTTACTAAAACGTTTTTCAAATGCTTCAATTTGCTTAATAGCATTTTGTTCTTTTAAATCATTACCAGTCGCTGTAGATTCAGTCATTGCAGCACCTCAATTGCCCTTTGAAAGCCTTTACTATTTGCAGGAAACATTTGCATAATTTTAGATTTAGCAAGAGCCCCAGCAGTTGTATTTCGCCAAGCAGATTCTGGAATAGGATTTAACCAAACAATTGTTTTCACTTCTCGTTTTAAGCGCTCCAAAAACGATTGAGTTTCACGAATCCGCCCGGGAGTATAATCTCGCCTTGCTGCACCAGCATCACTAAAAATCAAAACAACTGTGTGTTGAGACGAAAGCCCGGCCAAAACTTGTTCTAAAGGAATTTCAGTATTAAACTGCGAATCACAATACAATTCATCGTGAGGATAATTATCAAAATAATAACAAGACTCAGAAGTCAAACATCCGGTTTGTTGAGCAGTAGCAACTAACTGCCGAGATAAAACATGAAACGGCTGCATAGAACCTCTCTGATCAATCAACAACAATAGAGAGTTATACTTGAGTCGGCGCGGGCTCATCACAGGCAAAACTAATTTACCTTGACGTTTCGTTTGTTCGATAGTAGCATCAACATCTAATTCTAATCGAGTTCCCATGCGAATTGAGCGTTTAAGATTGTACCAACCCTGTACCATTTGTGGTTCGGTGACAGGCAAATAATCATTCGGTTTAACCGTTGGCTTAAAACTCCTCAAATCTTGTTGATGATATGTTTTGATAGCTTTCACAACTTCACAATTTTCTGGTACAGAAGTAGTGACTGGTGATTGAGAAGTAGCTGGAAAAAAGAAAGATTTTTCCTTCGGCTTTCCGGGAATACTATCTTTTTTAGGAGGGCGTGGTGGCGATTCCATCACCAAATTAGAAGTATCTGATTTCGTCTGGGAAGAATCATCATCAGCATCAAATTTTTGAGTAGGTGTAGATACTGCGCGCTCAAAGATTGCCTCAAAATGTTGTTTTTGAGAGCGACTTTTCACCCAAAGAGTATTTAGCAATTGCTTAACAGATTCTGGTTCTAATGAATAAACATCAGTTTCCAAAGCCTCCATCAGTAGAGTGTAATCACAAATACCCAGAGGAAATCCCGCCTGTCGGAGTTGGCTAAACAATTCATAGAAAGGCAGATTAACTTCAGTCGTCGTCTTCATCTTCACCTCCTGAGTCCCCAACGATTAGTTGCAAATCCTCTCGACTTTTGAGTAATGTACTAGCATAGGGTATTTTCTTCTGTCCTAAAAGTTTCTCAAGTTCGGATTTGTCTGCGTGTAGATGCAATGCGGTAAACCAATCTAGTAATTCACTAATGCTAATCTTTTTACCAAACTCTCCTCTTTCCTCCTCCATTAGATCACGAACCTCTAAAAATTTATTCAGAGCTTTGTCTGTTAATTTTGAAGACCATTTTTTACCAATCCGTGCTTCAACAATTCTCTGTAAATTTTCCTTGCTAGGAAATTCCACATAGTGATAAAGACAGCGCCTCAAAAAAGCATCAGGCAACCTTCTTTGAGCATTGCTAGCAATAAAAATAATTGGTTCAAAGCCTTCTTTCGTGCGAACTTCTTCTCTAGTTTCTCGAACAACAAATCGTTTTTCTTCAAGTTCCAAAAGTAAATCGTTAGGGAAATCAATATCAGCCTTATCAATTTCATCAATTAAGACAATCGTGCGCTGACTATTTTGGGAGTCTTTGAAAGCATTGCCAAGCGCTCCCCATTTGATATAATCTGTATGTTTGGAGTCATTAAAACGTTGTTTTGCTGCGTCGTCATCTGTCGCTGCTAGCTGTGCATCATATAGCCGCCTCACAGCATCATACATATACAAGCCATCTCGCGCTTGTTCTGTGGATTTAACACACCAATCTGCATAGGGCCATTTAACTTTATCGTTATAGCGTTGACTAAATTCATAAGCAACAGCTTTAGCCAACTGTGTTTTACCGCAGCCCGGTTCCCCTTCCAGCAGCAATGGTCTTTTCAGGTTAATCGCCAAGTTAACAGCCTCAACCAAGCCCTCGCTAACATCTGCTAAATAGGGATAAAGAGTTTCTCCTGTATCTGCTGGAGCAATTTCACCAGCCTTGGGCTGATATTTGATGTCCCCGGTGAATTGAAGTTGAGACTTATTTGGTTCTACAGTTTTTGCCATGAACGTTGATGCTCCTCCCATTTTAAGTTACAAAGATTATAGACAGACTCTAATAAAAATTCTGGTTGCCCTTCTTGGCTCTCATTCCAAATAATATCGGCGATGTTGTCATTTAATAAAGAATTTCTAGTTTTGTTAATAAATGTTTTCACGTCTTGACGATTTATCCATTCCATTATATCACTATTGTTGAACCTAGGGCTAACATCGATTTTAGTATAGAGGGAATCATTCTGATGATTGTCATAATCCTCATCGAAAGCATCTGATTCCCCTTGAGATAATGGTTGCGAATCAATCCATACCATCAACAGTTTTTGCTCAGTTTTCTTCACGGATAATTCGTTGAGCAGAGGTTCATGCAATAGATTAAACAATTCCTGACAATCTGCTGATTGTTGCCGCTCATCCGTAAAAAACAGTAAAACTATAGTTTTATTTTCTTTCAATATTTTTTTATGAATTTCTTTAGCAATTGCGTCAGGCTTTTTCTTTTTCTCAAGTTTTTGGGGAAGTCTGAGTCCTGTAATAATATTATTCAGCCTATCTGTAGAATCCGAGTAAATCTGAGTAGAAAAAATGATTTCAGCTTTTTGGATACTGTTATCAACTGACTGAACCAGAGTTTTCAGTAACCAAAACATAGGAATCTTCTTCCCTGGAGGCGAACGAAATTTTAAACAGACTAAATTATGTGATTTTTGGGCTAAGGCTTGGAAATCTGCAACTTGGGTACGGTGGTTTAAGTCCCACAACAAAGTTTCTAGTTGTTTAGAGTCAGGAATTTCTGGTTCGTCCTCCATGCCTATTTCGTTGCAATCAAGCTCTAAAACAGTACAAATAGTCTTAAAAGTCTCATATTCAATTGCTGTTTCTCCCTTCAAAAATCTCTGCCAAGTTGGGCTAGTATTATTTTTTATTTTCAGAACATCATCAAGAAAAGATTTTATGTCATATTGATAATTGGAAATAAAATGATTTTTAATTGCTTCTAAGCTAAATTTTTTTAACCTTAATTCTGGCATTATCTCAATGATTGAGCATTCGTCATTCAAAGTTAAAATACCCTGGTTAGCTAAGGATTGAAAGTCTGCTATACCTAGTCCACCTTCAAGTGCTTTCCCGCTAGCAGCCAAAGCTTGTTTGATTTTATATTGGGCAACTTCCCAGCGAACCTGTTGCCTACCACCTTTGTCCGTTACCTTTTGCTTGACTAATGCCAGTTTGCCCGATCGCACTTTCCAACCCACTACTACATCCGCTCCTATTTGTCAATGATCAGTTTAAAAGTAAGTTTCTATTGGCTATTTTCAATCAATTTAAGACCTGCGAAACTTATAGATATCAAACATATGGAGCCATTCAGATGAATAAGAATAAACGTAATTCTAACAACCCAATCCTTGCTATCGTTTTAGCTTCAGCCTTAACCTTCTCCTCTGGAATTACAGCCGTGTCATTGGCTTTCCAACCAACGCTTTCTCCTGAGCAGAAACAGTTGTGCCAGAAATCCGCTGAAGTTTTCAAGGTTGGGGGGCTGACCCTTTTGGAATTGCTGAAGAATAACAAGCGCAAGTCAGACTAGAACTTAATCACCCGATATTGTAGCATGACTGATGCAGAAATATCGGGTGGAGGGTGCGACAGCTCTATCATTGTTGGCTGTGCGTCGCCATCCCAGAGTCCAAACAACAATGTCATTACGAGCTCGCGAAACAATCCCAGAACCCCGGCGATTGCTTCATTAAGAGCTCGCAATGACATACAAAAACTCGCATAAATTGCCGTTTCTACAATTTGTCGATCGCCCTTTTGGCCTTATCACTCAGATTTTTCACAGCATCTTTCACATCTTCTGCTGCGTGGCGGGCGGCCGATTCCGCTTGTTTCGCCTTACCTTCAGCCTGGTCTTTTTTGTTGCCAGTAATATTACCGAAAATTTCTTGAGCTTTGCCTTCTACATTTTTGCCGATCGCCTTTGCTCTGTCTTCTGTACTCATAATAAGCTCCGCCGAGTAGTTAAACGTTACTACTATCCTAACATTAACTAAACTAAAATTCGTCGCCAACTTCACATTAATTTATGTTGCTTTTGATTTTTATCAGTTTTAATTAGACCTCTTGCGTAAATCTTTGATTGATAGATCGACCGCAGATGATGGCAGATAAACACAGATGAACGCAGATAGTTTTAGAATTTTTTAAGATGTCTAGTAGGGTGCGTCAGAATGGCTTGATTGTTCCTATTTACTCCGATAGAAGCTGACGCACCCTACGATTATTACTTCAAACTCGCCGCAGCAACCTTAATCGGTTCTAGCAATTCCAACGGTATATGCAGCATATTCAATTGGGTACTTTCAACACCTTTCCTTTCGTTCCTTTCAGGATCGGGGCCGTGATAATCGCTGCCACCAGTTACCAGCAAACCGTAGTGAATACACAAATCTTTCAACTTTTGAATTTGGCTAGAACTGTGGCTGGGATGGTATACTTCAACTCCCATTAAGCCAGCATCTACTAATTCTTTTAAGACTTCCTCAACAGCGCCGCCGCGAAACAAATAAGGGTGAGCCCACACTGGTACTGCGCCGC
>JARCMA010000028.1 GCA_030248405.1 Microcoleus sp. MP8IB2.171 | reverse complement strand
AGTAGCTGACTTAAATGGAATGATTGGTGTCAATCTCGAAGCAGCAGCTTAAATTATCATCAGTATCAATACTGATTGCATAACTGTTATGCTCCCGCACTGCCGTGTCTTCGGTATCATTCCGATACAACCGGAAACCATATTACTACCCGTGCATTTCTCCATTCGGCATAATTGTACCGCGCCACTGAGCACCTGATAAATTAGCAGTGCTCAAATCTGCCCTAATCAAAGTTGTGCGGTGCAAAATTGCCTCCCGCAAATCAGTTCTAGCTAGGTAAGCATCAGTCAGATCAGCTTCACTCAAATTTGCCTGATTAAAATTAGCTCGACTCAAATCAGCCCGCACCAAATTAGCTCGACTCAAGTCAGCCATAATTAAATTAGCATTGCTCAACTTAACATCAGTCATAAATGCACCCCGCAAGTTAGCGCCAGCCAATTCAGCATCAAGTAACACAGCTCTTTCCAACTTAGCATTTGTCATTACAGCCCAGGAAAAATTTGTTTCTACCAAAGTTGCTTCAGTCAAAAATACGCCATCTAAAATAGCTTCGCTCAAATTCGCCTGAGTCAAATTTGCTTCTCCCAGAAATGCTTCAGTCAAATTAGCGTGACTGAGATTAGCTTTAGTCAAATCTGCACCTTGCAAATTGACGCCCCGCAAATCTGCACCTTGCAAATTTGCACCCCGCAAATTTGCACCCTCAAAAATCCGCACCTCCTTCCGCAAATTTGCACCTCGCAAGCACGCCCCGCGCAAATCTGCACCTTGCAAGTTGACACCTCGCATATCTGCATCGCTCAAATTTGCATCAATAAAAACTGCCAAAGAGATGTTAGCTTTGCGAAAGTCTGCACCTTGCAAAGTCGCTCCGTGGAAGTCTGCATCGGACAAATTTGCTCCGCTCAAGTTTGCTTGATTTAAGTTAGCACCGCACAACTTTGCATTAGTTAAATTTGCGCGCTGAAGGTTAATTCTGCTCAGGTACGACATCGCTAAGTTTGCACCCCAGAGGTCAGCACTACTTAGATTGACGCCAATTAAATCGGCACCGCTTAGGTATATCCCTCTGAGATTCATACCTTGAAAATCTAGTTCTCCTGATGTATATCGCCTTAAAATTTCGCTGGCATTCATATGTGTTTTCGTTGTTAATTAGGTACAATCTGCTATTTCTAGACTGCTTAAATTTCTGTTTACGCAGGCGGACTTATTTTTTGTAGCACCAGACTTAAGTCTGAGAAATTTGATTAAATTTCTTGAATTTCAGTTGATGCAGGCCGACTTAGTGGGAGCATCTCATATTGGTAAAAAAACTTCTTCTGGCTCCTTCCTTCTTCCTCCTTCTTTCTTCCTCTTTCCTTTTGGCTTCTGGCTCTTGGCTTCCAACTCCAATTTCTAGCTTGGCTGCAAAAGTGAGATGCTCCCGATTTAGTTTGTGTTACCCCAGACTTGAGTCGAGCATTTAATGAGTTTGATTGACAAATTCTTGAGTCCAAAACACTGTTTTGCTGCCTAATTGTCGCCCATGAATTTTTACATGAGTAAGATATTTTGATTTTAAAGTACACAGTTTTTTGTGAATATATGTAGCTGTAGCTTGTTGGTTTGGTACTTCAGCAGACTCCAGAATTACATGGAGCCAACCGTCTTTAAATCCAGCTTTAGCAGAAATTCCCTTAGGCTGTAGCAATTGATCTATCAATTGGGCGATCGCCTTTGGTTTGCCTTGTTTTGCCATTTCCAGAAGCTGATACTGATTTGCTTTATGGCTAGAGTTTTCCGGCGGGATTTCTGAAATATTTTCTGCAATGTTTTCTGGGATTTCAGAAGGATATTTCCCACTTTCTTTCGACTCCAATTCTATCAAAATTTCCAGCAGTTTATCTGTAAATTTTTGAACTTTTCCTACATACTCTCTGAGATTTTTATATTTCCCGTACAAACGCTCCTCTGGACTTCCCGTAGAAAATTTTCCGTTCAAAGTAGCTTCTAACTTGGTGAATATATTTTCTATTTGCGCCGTTGCGGAGTTAGCACTTTGACTGACTAATTCTGTCATTTCTTCTTCCAATTCCAACTTGCGTTTGATGGAATCGCTAATATTTATAATAACAGGAGCCGTCGGTTCTAAAATTTCGATAATAGTCGGCATTTCTGCAACTGGGAATGTTTCTACCATTTCCTGTCTGAAATCGGTAGCATAATTATTGCTGGTTTCGGGTTCTTTAAACTGTACATTTTCTGCCGTGTCCGGCACTAAGTAACTCTTTTGGGGGTCATAATGATAGTGAGATGGAGCAGCTTGAAGGATGTTAGTAATCTCGCCTGGATCAAAATAATCGCTGCGCCTGTCCACCAGCTCGCTCTCTTGATAAACACTGTTGTTTAAATGTGTCTGATCGTAATCTTCACTAGCCGAAGATTCGGCTTCATGGGATTCTTCCTGTTGCATTTTTGCGTAACAAGGATTCATCGCTTTGATGATTACGCTCGCAGCTTGGTCGTTTTCATCTCTGTTGTCGAGATTGCTAGCAGTTTTGTACAATCGAGATTCGAGTTCGGCTAGGCTGCCACAGACATTAAACAGTTGTCGGAGTAGATTGTCAAGTTCTTGAGTTTTCAGCAGGAGCCAATCGCGATCGCTAAAAGTAAACTCGTGATAAAGAGTAGAAAAAATTAGTATTTTCGCCCTCAGCGGATTTGTTTGCTGCAAAATTTTTTGTCTGACATCAAATAATTTGCCGGGGTTTCTTGCTCTTTCTTCGCTGCTGGGTACTTCCAAACTAAAGTGTTCTTCAAATGCGGGTGTTTCCTGACCGCCAAAACTAGATATGTTTGTTTCTAATTTGGTGAAGTCTTCAAATTCATACAGCCTGCTAAGCTGACAGACTATGAGGTCGGATACTAAAGCATACTCGTTTTTTTTATTAACCTTAGAAACTATATTATTTAAAACAGCTTCAACATCTTCTAACCTGCTATATTTAGCGCAGAGTTCTTCGATTAAACTCCTTACATCTGCGCTGGCGAGTTGGGCCGGATCGTTTTCCCAAAAGTCTTTACAAGCAAAAAATAATATTTTTTTAAGGCGCGAGAGATGGACATCTTGTTCTAATTCGCGAACAACTTCATCTAAAATAGATAAAGGTTTCATAGTTTTCCTCTCCAAAAAATACCCTGTCAACAGTCAGCAATAAATAATACAATTATACCACATTTGATAAATGCAAGACTTTGATACGATCGTAATTGGCAGCGGTATTGGGGGCTTAGTCGCAGGCTCGATGCTAGCTCGCTACGGCAAGCGGGTTCTCGTCTGCGAGAGCCACATCATAGCGGGCGGGGCAGCTCACAGCTTTTCGCGCCGGGGATTTCACTTTGATTCGGGGCCTTCTTTTTATTGCGGTTTGACTGACCCCCGGTCGTTCAATCCTTTGCGGCAAGTTTTTGATGTTTTGGAGGAATCGATCGCAGCAATTTCCTACGATCCGCTGGGGCATTACCATTTTCCCGAGGGAAGTTTACCGATTTATGCTGATGCGAGAAGTTACTTAGATGCTGTAGCTAAGTTCGCACCGCAAGGTGCTGTAGAATTACAGCAATTTCAAAAAAATTTATTAGTTTTGTATGAAGCTTTGCGTGGAATCCCGGCTTTAGCGCTGAGATCCGACTGGCAGTTGATACCTGTTTTGCTGTCTCGGTACTCGCCTGCTTTGCTGAAGCTGTTGCCGCTAGTAGGTGCGATCGCGGGTTCAGCAGGTTCCTTGATGGATCGGGATGTGCGTGACCCTTGGGTGCGGCGTTTGATCGATTTGGAGTGCTTTTTGCTGTCGGGTTTGAAAGCGCACGGAACTGTGGCCCCGGAAATAGCTTTTATGATTGGCGAACGATCGCGCTGTGCGATCGAATATCCTGTAGGTGGCAGCGGTGCGATCGTCGATGCTTTAGTCAGAGGTTTGCAGCGCTGGGGAGGAAAATTGCGCCTGGGTTCTCCCGTCGAGCAAATATTAGTTGAATCCGGCAAAACCAGCGGCGTTCGCTTTAAAAATGGCGAAGTTATCCGCGCCCCAATTGTCATTTCAAATGCCACAATCTGGGATACTTATACAAAGTTACTGCGACATGAAGATTTGCCGGAAAGCTACCGAAAAAACGCTTTGTCGATGCCAGCAGTAGACAGTTTCATGCACCTGCATTTAGGAATTAAAGCCGAAGGAATCGAAGGTTTGACCGGCCACCACGTCGTCGTTCACGACAGCAAGATTGACATTACATTACCCGGAAATACTTGCATGATTTCGATTCCTACAGTGTGGGATGCAACTCTCGCGCCGCCCGGACATCACGCCATTCACGCTTATACATTGGAACCTTACGAAGGTTGGGAATATGGCGAATTGTATCAGCAGAAAAAGCAAGAGCGATCGCAATCTCTGTTTAAAGCTTTAGAAAAAATTATACCGGATTTGCGATCGCGAATAGTCTTGGAGTCGATCGGCACACCGCTAACCCACGCCCGATTTTTGCGCCGATATCAAGGAACTTACGGGCCTGCAATTGCCGCCGGAAAAGGCACATTTCCCGGGCCGCAAACACCAATCAAAGGCTTGTATCGGGTGGGAGACAGCACCATGCCCGGAATTGGCGTCCCCGCCGTCGCAGCATCGGGTATTTTGTGCGCGAATACTTTGGTAAATTCCGATGTGACAGCACAATTTTTGTAAATTGGTAGAGGAAGCGGGCGGGTTTTGCCAAAGAAGACCGGGCGGTTGAAACCGCGTCTATACAAACAAAACCCACCTCCGTGGGTTGAAGAATGGGCGGTTTCAACCACTGTCTTATCTGAACTGTATTATGTTAAAAACTGATTATCCACCAGCGGCAAAAGCGCCCATAATTGCGATCGACAAAGCCAAACCTGGCAACAGCAGCAATCCTAACATCAAAGCATCGTGTCCGCTCATCACTTTCTCCTGATATTAACCTTAAACATTATACTATATAAACCGCCATCTTGCCTCGACCTTAAGAATTAAAACCGGCATATAGATTCAGGATTGACAGGGCAAATTTTATTAACAATGGGATTCCCGCGCAAGTCCAGGGTAGTTAACTTTTGCAAAGATTGCAGGGAACTGATATCAGAGATTTGATTATTGTACAAGTCTAGTAAAAATAAATTATTTAAAGCTTGCAGCGCGCTGCTATCGGAAATCGGATTGTTGAACAGATAAAGTTCAGTCAAATTAGTTAACGATTGCAGCGGACTGATGTCGGATATTTGATTGTTACCGAGGTTGAGTTCAATTAAATTAGTGAGCGATGTCAAAGGACTAATATCAGAGATTTGATTTTGGAATAAAACCAATTTATTTAATTTAGTTAGAGCTTTCAACGGAGTAATGTCAGATATTTCATTTCCGAACAGAAACAGCGTAGTCAGATTTGTTAAGGAAGCCAGCGAGGTGATATCCGATATTTGATTATTGTAAAGGTAGAGTGTCTGGAGTTCAGTTAAATTGGCCAGAGGAGCGATATCTGAAATTTGATTGTTGTAGAGAATCAGCGCATTTAAGTTAGTTAAATTTTTCACCGGAGTGATGTCGGAAATTTTGTTGTCAAACAAGACAAGTGCGGTAAGATTAGTTAGAGCTGCCAGGGGACTGATGTCTGAGATTTGATTGGTATCGAGAACTAGTATACTCAGATTTGTCAGAGATGAAAGCGGACTGATATCTGATATTTTATTAACATCTATAACCAGAGTTTTCAGGTTAGTTAAAAATTGCAGGGGGGCGATGTCAGATATTTGATTACTGCCGAGGATGAGATTAGTAAGTTGAGTGAAAGATGAGAGGGGACTGATATCGGTAATTTGAAGATTTTTGAGGTTAAGTTCTGTTGTATTAGAAAGTAGTGCGTTGGCTCGATCGCACTCATAAGTATCTGATATTTGCAACAGTATTTCTACCGTATGTTTAGCATCAAGCGAGAGATTCTCTTTTTGCTTGCACCAATCGGGAAAGTTATTATAAGTTGTCATGGGCTGTGCTGCCTTAATCGATTTTAGATGGGAGATTTGAAATTTTAGATAAGTATAGCAATTCTCTTTCATTTGTGAATGACATTTTTTTCGGGTTTTGAGAAATTTCAGCAAAAACTGTGTAAAATAATCTTAACATCCTTAATTGAATTGCATTCACAGGAGCCAAGAGCCAACTATGACACCAGAGCTAATTTTTAATGTCGGTAATCTGTTCGTTGTGCCTTTCTGGGCAATTATGATTTTATTACCAAACTGGGGAATTACCAGAAAAGTGATGAATTCCTTTATTCCGTTTGCGATACTCGCCGTTTTGTACATATATTTGTTTGGTAGCAGTCTGACTGCGGAAAACGCGGCAGCTTTGTCCAATCCCAAGCTAGCAGATATTGCTAAGTTTCTGGGGGAGGAAACAGCGGCGGCTACGGGATGGATACATTTTTTAGTGATGGACTTGTTTGTCGGGCGCTGGATTTATTGGGAAGGACAGCGGACAGGAGTTTGGACGGTTCATTCTTTGGCTTTGTGTTTTTTTGCGGGGCCGATGGGATTGCTTTCTCATATTGTAACTGCTTGGATTACTCAAAGGTTTTTCCCCAGTTCTGAGGCGGCGGAAACTATTACTTCATCGGTTTAGGGAAAGGGTTTCTCATCCTTTGGATGTCATACCATTTGCGATTTTCGATTTTCGATGGGAAATGACTATACCTCTAGCAAAAGTCGATCGCCTATCCTGAAAATATCTGCGTTTATCTGTGTCTATCTGCCTTACCAAAAAAAATTGGTTTAAAGCCTCTCCCTTCTAGGGAGAAATTAAAAGAAGACTATTCATTACTCCAATCCTCTTCCTTCCAGGTAGAGGTCGCTATCCCAGGTCAACTGTCAACTGTCAACAGTCAACTGAAATCTGCGGTTTCTGTATCAATCAAAGACTTATGCAATTCAGGTCTACTGAGTGCATAAGTTATTGTCGGGTGAACTCGCGGCTACAAAATTTTAAGAATGGGCTAGGGGCAGCACTAAACGAGCGACAATTAAATTGTTTTCTAACATTTCTAAATAAAAGTTTCCCCCCATTAAGCGTACTGCTCGCTGACAAATTAAGAGATTTTGCACGATCGACCTATTTGCAGAAACGGCTAATATATCGGGCCCGGAACCGCCGTTGAAGGCAGCAATTAACTGTCGATCGCACGCGCCGCTATCGATCACAGACAATTCTAACAAATCTTCCCCCAACAACTGAGAGCGAATCTCAATCTTGGCGCCAACAGCAGAGCGCCTGCAAGCCGTCGCCAGCAATTCGCACAGGATCAAATCCAGCTTGATACTGTCGCCGCGAACACTCAAAGTCTGACCCGCAGGCATCGACACAGCAGTTTCTCTGTGCACTTCCAGCAAGACTTTCGACTGTTTGACCAGGGGGGCCGTTCGATCGAGCGATCGCCTCAGCCAAGCGCTCACAGGCACCGCATCTTGTCCGAATTGCAGCCGCCAATGTTCCTGTTTCAGCAGCAAATGAGTTGACCCCACAGCATTGCCAATGTGTCGCAAAACCTGTTGGTAGCGCAAAGTTTTCAGAGCATCCTTTTGTTCCTTCGCCGACTGAAAAATCGACTCACTCAACTCCCCCAACTCCTTCACCCCCGCTCCCACAGTGCGGTAAAACTCCTCAAAACGCCGCTGTTTGTACCAGTTGAGCAACTCCAGATCCAATCGCTGCGACTCGGCGGCCGATTGCACCGCCAAATACCTGCGCCACCAAGCCAACTGAGACGCCATCGAGCTGAGTAAACTCACCGACAACTCCGACCACTGGCGGCCCGGAGCGTCTGCAGCCACCACAATGCCCGCCGGAGCGTGTTCTGGGGCCGTCCGCAGCGCCACCGTCAGAATCTCGCCAATTCCCGGACTGCGAAGCCACCGCTTCGTCGCCAGCGGCAGTTGGCTCGTGCTCTGTTGCAGCACCTCGCTAGCAGCCAGGGTTTGTTGGATTAACGCATCTGTTTTGACAGGAATCACCGCCTCGGGATTGAGGGCAAATACGGGATTGGCAGCTAGCGCCGTCGCAATTGAACCTTCCTCCTCACCGGGATTCCAAGTAATTACGGCTACTAAAGGACAGGAAATTGTCTGGGAAACGTGTTGAGCAAAGTTACGATCGAGTTTTTGTAGCGGCAACTCTGGGAACATCGTCGGTGAAGCACCAGATATCTCTTGCTCAGATTGCTCATCAGGAGAATGGTGCAAAACCGCCAAACCCGATTTGAGCGATCGCTCAAATTGCTGATATTTGTCGATTGCCGAACTCTGTTGCCAGGAGTGCAGGATCAATCCTAGTTGTTGGCCCACTAGCCGAACTAATTCTTGCTCAGATCGCCTCCAAGTGCGAGTTGCGCTGTGCCCGACAACCAGCAAACCCTTGATCGATTGGCGATTGGCGATTTTCGATTTGAGATTGGGGTTTTCTCCCTCTTCCTTTTTCCCCTGAGTGCTCGATGCCAACAGCGATCGCACCCCCGCTTCCCCCAACACATCCCGCCAAGCACCCAACCGCCCGTCTTCCTCCCAATTTTCAATAGCCACAGGTTCGCTTTCTTGCAACAGCCCCACGTCTGCCACATCGAGGGCGTTGAGCGGCGACGGCACTGCCCTGCGGTTGCGGGGCAGATTTTGGCAGACAATTTCAAAGCGATTTTGTTCTTCGCCGTACAGCAGCAGCAAAAAGTATTCGCATTTGAGCCGATCGCACAACTGTTCGGCGGTATATTTCAAAGTCGCCTCCCAGTCAGCATCGCTGTAAATGGCGTGAGCTATTCCGGCAGTTAAATCTCGATCGATCTCAATTTGCTGAATTTTCTCCTCCATCTCCGACACCGGAGCCGTCAGAGCCACTAACTGCGCCACTCCCCGCAGGTAATGTTTTTCATTGTCTTGCCAAATCCGGGGCTCGCCGGCTTCGACTGCCAAAAATCCCAACAATTCCCCTTCCGAAACAATCGGCGCAGCCAACAGAGAGCGAGCGCGGATTTGCTGCATCAATCGCCCTGTCAGCTCAGTTTTCAGAGAACTTTGAGATTCACCGATCCAAACCATTTCTTCCCTGCCCAAAGCCTGATAAAATTCCCCCAAGTCTTGGACGGTGATGCCCGAAGCCGCTCGGCCGGGCCCCCCCAAACCCGGAGTAACTTCGCGGTTGCTGACTCGGCGCCAAAAATAGCGCCGCTCTCGCTCGAACCAATAAACATTGGTACGCGTCGGCTCGATAAATTCATGAGTTTGTTCGACCACCGCTTGCAAGTATTGATCGAGTGATCGCAATTCCCCCAACTGCGAAATCAGCGCTAAAAGAGACTCGTCTGGGTGTTTGACTTGTTGTCGCTGCCAGTCTTTTTCTATTTGGTAAAGAGCAGTTGCCAGCGCTCCAAATACGATCGCCAACTGCGTTTTTTCCCCCGACTTGGGCGATGCTCCCCACACGTCAGTGCCGAGCAAAATCACGCCATAGCAGCGGTCTTTGTAGCGCAGCGGAAACAGAGTCGTGCCTTGAATATTGAAAGTTTGAGCTGCTTTGCGCCATTCTCCGGCTCTACTTTCCGATCGCAAATCCGGGACTCCCACCGGCCGAAGCTGAATCACCACTTGTTCCAGCAAATCCCCTGGACTGAGGGCAAACCGCTGTTTGAGAAAAGACAAGTCGCCGTTAGGAGTTATGCCACCTTTGCCGAACAATCTGTGGGCCTGTCGATCGTACAACCCGATCCAAATCAACCGCCAGTCAAATTCCGCTTGCAAGTAACCGAGTGTGGTCGAAAGTAGCACTTCCACATTCTCCTCTTCTCGGAGAGTCTGGAGAACGCGCTCTAGGGTCGCGATTTGTTCGTCTAAATCCTTTGGTCTTTGCTGCTGCCCCATTTCCAAGCTTCCCCGCACCTTTGTCTAATTTAAAATTACTAACTTAAAAATTCAAAAAAATAAAATGCAAAAGAGTCAACTTATAATATAATCGTTTCACTTATCCCTCAATCTAAAACATTGGATAAAGTCGATCGAAGTAGAAGTAACAACCTCGTCTTTGCTGTTTGCTCCTGAATATTTTTATTTCCCTTCTCATTTCTAATTTGTAAATTGCCCCAGTACAAATCATTGGATATTTATCAATCAAGTGTACGCCCGCTGTTGTTTTCGGTATTGAAAACCGATGCCGAGTGGCTGCACAACCGCACTCTCCAAGTTCTCGAACTCGCAGCTCGAACTCAGTCAAACCCCGCAACCAGCCAAATGCTCTGGCGATTGCAGAAATCTTTGGGAGTCCAAGATTCTCGCCTCGAACAATCTTTGTGGGGACTGAGCTTTAACAATCCTGTCGGCTTAGCCGCCGGATTTGATAAAAACGGCGTAGCTGCCGATATTTGGGCAAATTTTGGCTTTGGCTTTGCCGAACTCGGCACTGTCACTTGTCAACCGCAGCCGGGAAACCCCCAACCTCGCTTGTTTCGCTTGACGGAGGACAGTGCAGCCCTCAACCGCATGGGATTTAACAATCAAGGAGCCGCGGCAATGGCTACCCGGTTTCAGGCAGCACAGAAACAGTCAAAATTCGATGCCCAGCGGCCCATGCCTCAGTCTCGGTTCCCCTTGGGCATCAATCTCGGTAAATCTAAGGTAACACCGTTAGAGCAAGCAGCAGCCGACTATTTGGAGAGTTTTAAGCTGCTGAAAGATTGGGGCGACTATTTTGTAGTCAACGTTTCGTCTCCGAATACGCCGGGGTTGCGCTCGCTCCAAGATGCTGCTGGGCTTAGCACAATTTTGGAAATTTTGCAACAAGAAAATCAGGGAATCAAGCCCATTTTAGTCAAGATTGCGCCGGATTTGGAGCCAGAGGCGATCGCATCAATCCTCGATTTAGCAAAAACCTACCAACTAGCAGGAATTATCGCCACAAATACCACCATCCGCCGCGATGGATTGAAAACGCAAATATTGCCAGAAACAGGCAAACCGATCGCCGAAGAAGCCGGCGGAATTAGCGGGCTTCCAGTGCGGGAGCGATCGACAGAAGTAATCCGATTTATCTGGCAATATACAAAAGGCGAATTACCCATAATTGGAGTTGGTGGCATTTTCACCGCCGAAGATGCTTGGGAAAAAATAGCCGCCGGTGCGAGTTTAATTCAAGTCTACACTGGTTGGGTTTACGAAGGGCCTTGGATGGTGCGTCGGATTCTCCAAGGTTTGCTGCAAAAGTTAGAAGAAAAAGGATTTAATTCGATTTCTGAGGCAGTAGGTTCGGGAAATATTAAGTAGCAGATCCGGACACAACAATATTGTGTCTTTGGGGCGGATTTATAGCAACCGCCAAAACGGTTGATATAAATAAAAGTTTGATATTGGGAATTGGGCGAAGCCCAGGGATGAGGTATTGAGTCCCATCCGATTGGGAATTGGGCCAGCCTGTACTATAAAAAGCACAGGCGAGAGATTAGGAATTGGATGTTAAAACTTAAAGATTCATGGAACTCTGGCAGAATACCAGTCTTTATTACCAATAACCAATAATATCAATTCCGGTTACACTCCTTATGATGGGGAGTGAGGAGTTGTCCGTGGGGGAATGTGGAATTGTGCGACATTGACTTGATCATTCCCATCCAACCGGAAACGATATAACCAATAACCCAAAAATTTACTTGGGTTTAGAAAGTCCTGCCAGCGACCAAGTTAGACTCACCATCATTAAGCGTGCTAGAGCCTTCAAACCATCTTCACCGTGATTTTCAAATGCTTGAGACTCGGTTTGAGAATTATCATTTTCTGGCAATTCTTGAGTGGCTGCTGGTTTTTTCAACTCCGCTTTGTCACAAGATACCTCAAGACTGACTTGTGACTGATGATTTTCTTTTTCTCTCATTTTATGAGTCACCTCCTTGAGTTATTGCATACATAACCCATACTACAAATATAAATTGTTTGTTTCCGGCATTTGGCGATCGAAGTTTTCTTACGTGACGATCGTAATCAGCAAGTGAGGTGATACCCATCACTTAATTGTTATTTTTACTTACTAGCGATGTTTTCACAAATCTGCTACAGTTAATACCTAACAATCAATTTGACGCTCAGTGACATCAAATTGAAACTAAGCCTCGGAAAACTCAGAATAAACTAAGAAAATAAAGGTGTAGAGCTGATGGGAATTTATCTCGATACTGCAATTGTAGCAGAAGCCGCATGGGCGAGCAAGTTCGGCTGGCTTTCGGGAATTACTACTAATCCAACCCTCCTGGGAAAAAGCGATTTAGCTCCCGATGTGACGCTCACACAACTGGCAAAACTTATTCCTGGGGAAGTGTATTATCAGCTAACTGCATCTGATTTTGATGGCATGGTAGCAGAAGGAAAAGCGGCTTTTGAATTAATTGGACAGCAAACAGTGTTGAAAGTTCCAGCAACGGCGGCTGGTTTTCAAGCAGTAGCGCATTTGTCAGCGGAAATTCCTTGCGCGGTGACAGCTATTTACAGCGCATCGCAAGCAGTTGTGTCAGCAGAAGCGGGGGCTAAATATGCGATCGCCTACGTGAATCGCGCCACCAGATTGTTGGGAGACGGTTTTGCCTTAGTGCGAGATATGGCCAACGTTTTGCAGAGAACGAATACAGAGATTTTGGCAGCTAGCATTAAATCGCCGGAAGAAGCGGTAAAGACTTTATTAGCTGGAGCACATCATTTGACATTGCCTTTGAATGTATTGCAAGCAATGGCAGTTCACGAATTGTCCCAGCAAACAGTTGATGAATTTGCCAAAAACGGGCGAGGAATTTTGGGATAATATCATGTCCCCTTGCACAACCTATTGATTATTTTAAAATTAGTCATTGGTCATTGGTCATTGGTCATTGGTAATACTGGTCGCAACAGTCTCTCTTCTCTCTCTTTTCTTCCTTCGCGAAGGACGCGGTTCGTAAAAAAAGTAATTCTGTACAATGTACGCTGCACACCTTACACTACTGCCAACTGTCAACCACCAACTGCCAACGACCAACTGACAACTGTCAACTGCCAACTGCCAACTGACAACTGACAACTGTCAACTGTCAACTGTCAACTGACTATGGCATTCGCCAAATCTTAATAGTGCGATCGGGACTGCCACTCACAAAAGTCTTGCTATCTCTGGCAATAGCAACAGAACTCACAAACTGACTGTGACCAGAAAGAGTGCTTCTTTCTTTTCCCGTCTTCAAATCCCAAACTATAATATCTCCCCCCCCGCTGATCAAAGTGCGGCTGTCCGGGCTAAAGGCGATCGTCCTCACCCAGCTCGAATGCCCTTTAAAAGTGCGGGTGCGCTTCCCGTCTTGCACATTCGACAAACGGATCGTATTGTCGGTGCTAGCACTAGCCACAATTTGCCCGTTCGGGCTAAAAGCCACAGCATTAACCGGGCCCTCGTGACCTGTGATAATTCTTCTGACTTCTCCGGTATCGAGATTCCACAAACGCATAGTCTTGTCCTGGCTGCCACTAGCGAGAGTTTTACCGTCCCGGCTCAAAGCGATGGCGTTTACTCCTCCGGCGTGGCCGCTCAAAGTCCGCAACCTGCTGCCGGTTCTGACATTCCACAAGCGAATAGTTTTGTCATCGCTGCCGCTAGCCAGAGTTTGACCGTCCCTGCTAAAAGCGATCGCGTTGACGGCGGCTTTGTGAGCGGGAATCGTCCGCACCCGCCGCCCCGTCTTCAAATCCCACATAATCACATTATTGTCGTCGCCGCCGCTGACCAACATCGAGCTATCCGGGCTCACCGCCAGCGTCTTGACCGATTTTTTAGAATGCACCGAATTGAGAGTCCGCACCAGGCGTCCCGTCCTCACATTCCAAATTCTAATCGTCCCAAAGCTTGCGCTCACCAAAGTTTGACCGTCCGGCGACAGGGCGATAGCATTTACACTCCCGACATTATCCAAACTTCTTTGCAAAAACTGAGTGCTAGGTAAAGTAGAAAGCAGCCACACCGGGTTTGCCGGAAACACCCCGTAACGCAGCGAACCGTAAATTTGAGACGCGCCAATACCCAGCATCAAAACAGCAGTGCCCGCCAGCAACTTCTTTTTCCAATCAAAAACATCTTTCTCGGTTTTGTTCAATCCCGAATTCAGAGGTCTGAGGCGGTTTATGGAACTCTGCTTCTTCGACCCAGACGCCTCGGAAGTTCCGCGAATTTTAGTTTGCCCCGTCGTCGGCAACTGAGTCGGCAACTGAGTTTCTGCACCGTCGAGATTAATTTCCTCCAAGCACTGCAAAACCATCTGCGGACTTTGAGGTCGATTTCCCGGAAAAGGGGCCATCAGGTAATCGATCACATTAGCCACGGCGTCGGAAACCTGAGGAGCTCCTTTGCGCCACATCAATCTGCCCGTGCGCGGGTTCTCTGGAAACGCAGTCGGCGGCTTTCCAGTCAGCAAATAAACAAAAGTGCGCCCCAGAGCAAAAAAATCTGACTGCGGAACAGCCTTGCCATTAGTTTGTTCCGGCGGCGTGTAGCCGGGGGAAACAATACCAGTCACATTTTGCCCCTGACCCACCTTAGCGAAATAAGTCGCCGACACTTCCCGAGCAGTCCCGAAGTCAATCAGCACTAACTGCCCGTTTGGCTTGCACATAATATTGTGCGGCTTGATATCCCGATGGAAATAGTTGAGGCGGTGAACTTGGTCTAAAATTTCCGACAGTTGTTTGAGCCAGTTCACAGCTTGTTCTTGACTGATGGGGCGGCCCCGATGTTTCAGCCAATCTTGCAAATTGGCCCCAGCAATTTTCTCCATCACCAGACAGTGAAAAGACTCTGTGCTGTGAGCGGGGGTAAATGTAAAATAACCGTCGCGATCGACTTTTGGAATACCTGGATGTCTGAGCCTGACCAATACGTCGGCTTCTTGCTTAAACAGTTCTACAGCTTTGGGATGTTCTTTGAGCAGGACTTTGATCACTTTTCGGGCGCCGTTGTCGTCCACTTCAAATGTTCTGCCAAAGCCGCCGCTTCCGAGAGGCGCGACTAGCCGATATCGACCTTGCAACAAAAGTTCTGACCCGCAGTGGATACACGCGGATTTGCCAGAGTTGGCTGGATCGGAGGGATTCGGGCATTTGGGATTGAGGCAATAACTCACAGAAGCCACATAACCCTGATTGAGGTTGCTCTATCAAGTTTTACTTTGACACTGCTATACAAAACTTGGCTAAACTTATCTAAGCTTCACCATTCAACTAGAAGTATTTTCTAGAGGGTCTGATTCCTGCTTCTGCCAAGAGAGTCGGCTCTTACTTGTCCACAGGCGTAAATTCGGGTGGAGCAGCACCCTATTTTTGCAGTCTGTACAACTATTTATTATTTTGGAAGCTTTTAGCCATTGTTTAACCATTATTTTCAACCAATTTAACGAATCGTGGTATCCCGTTCGACCTTTTTATAGGCTGGTCAGTTTTAAATCGACCGTCGTTTACTGCTACACAAAACTTGGCTAAACTTATTTAAGCCTCACCATTCAATCAGAATTACTCCTGAAGGGTCTGTTTCCTGCTTCACCCAAGGGAGTCGGCTCTTTCTTGTCCACAGGCGTTAATTCGGATGTAGCCCACCCTAATTGAATTAATTTTAGTTGAAGCTTTTAGCCATGAGTCATCCACTATTTTCAACCAATTTAACGAAACGCGGGCTCCCGTTCGACCTTGTGACAGGCTGGTCAGTTTTGACTTACACGCTCGGTTTACTCTCCCAGATAATTAAGCCTTTTTTTCGGCATTGATTTAATCATACCGCCCATAATGTTAATCAGTCAAGTTAAGTATGACTAATTTTGGTGAACTTTTTGGCTATTTAGTCCAACTCAATTTTCAACTTATGACGATCGTAGCACACCTAGTAAAAGACTCATGAGCACCCTTGATTTAAATCTTGCAGCGTCTCTGAAGTCAAGAGAGGTTTTAGTCTCGCTTGACTTCAGCATCCCGTGTTTTTTTATAACCGGGGGCACTGCGAGCTAACGATCGGCTTGAGGCCAAAGCTTTTGTTGTTTGTCATAGCCGATCGAGGTCACAAATCCCTGATGAGAGCACATAATGTACAAACACACCAGAACTAATAACGAGAGAGCAGCCACATTTCAATTGTACGATCGCCACCACCACTCTCGAAAAAAGAAGTGAGAGTGTCCGAGTGGGCGAGTCGGCGAGTCGGCGAGTCGGAGAGTGTCCGAGTGAGAAAACCCGCCTTCTGCTGAATGCCTTCTTCCCTCGAACCTGTTCCCTCTTCCTTCAGCAGAAGAAAGCCTTTTAAACAAGTCCCTCAATTACCGGATGGAAGTAGAACGCCAGCGCCAAAACCGTATAAGCTGCCAACAGCAAAGTACCTTCTAGCCAGTTAGAGTTGCCGTCAGAACTGATAGAATTGGCGATCAGCACCGACACCGCAACCGCTACAAGTTCAAACGGGTTGAAATTCAAGTCCATCGGTTTGCCCAAGACAAAACCTGCCAAAACCAACACCGGGGCAACAAACAAAGCAATTTGCAAACTAGAACCCACGGCCACAGAAACCGACAAATCCATTTTATTTTTCATCGCCACCGTCACCGCCGTCGTATGTTCGGCCGCATTGCCAATAATCGGCACTAAAATCACCCCGGTAAACAGTGATGTCAGCCCCAAAGTGGCGGTAGCTTCTTCTAGGGTACTCACGAGCAATTCTGACTCGATCGCCACCATCAGCGTACAGGCCAACAGCACCCCAATCCACAACGGCAGATTCACCTTGTGATCGGGACTGTCTGGTGCTAAGTTACTTTCGGCTAATTCTTCAAGCATTCCTATTTCTGCCACCCCTGCATCGTACAGATAACTGTGGGTTTTCATCGAAAACAGCAGCGTCAGCACGTAGACGATAATCAGGACTACAGCAACAGCGCTAGAGAGGTTCTGCATAGTTTCGGGAGGGATGCCAATAGAGGTGGCATTAACTGCCGTCGGCACCAAAATGGCAATCACCGCTAAGTTCATCGCTGAAGCGTTCAACCGGGCGACTGTCGGCTGAAATTCTTGTTCTTTGTAGCGCAAGCCGCCCAGCAGCATCGCAAATCCCATCACCAGCAGCAGGTTGCTCATAATTGAACCGGTGATGCTGGCTTTGACAACATCTATTAATCCGGCGTTGAGGGCGACGATGCCAATAATCAATTCCGTGGCATTTCCGAAGGTAGCGTTGAGCAAACCCCCCAAGTTTGCGCCGAGTACGACGGCGATTTCTTCGGTAGCCGTGCCCATCCAGGCAGCTAGGGGGATGATAGCTAGGGCCGAGGTGATAAAGATTGTGGAGGATTCCCAGCCGAGAAAGTGTCCGGCGATGGAAACCGGGATAAATAACAGCAGACTGGAAATTATTGTATTTGTGTTTAGCATTTAGATTCTCAAAAGCTGCCAACCGTCAATCATAGCCTGTGACCAAATGAAAAAAAGGGCGAGGGCGAGGGATTTGGATGTTGGCTTAAAGCTGGGGGTGGGCGATCATCGCACTCACATTTTTTGGTCAGAAGTTTGCGAACATACTTAATAAAATTGAAAAGCTTTCGCGAGAATTTGAAAATAACTCAGCCGTAAACTAAGCTGCTACGCAGATAAATTCCCTGTTATGAGATATCGGGAGATTGGGGGACGGGAGAGTATCGAGATATCTGATAGTTAGTGGCAGGATCTCAAATGCGATGCCAGAATTAGACTGTCAACTAACAACCAACAGCTATATCGATCGAGGAGTTTTGTCAACATGAATTTACCTGACATGACACTAGATATTGATTCTGAAGATTTGTCGATCGCCAATCCAACTGCTTATCCCGAAGTCACGCAGCAGCTATCGGAAAACGTGATTTTCACAACAGTCGATGACATGAGCAACTGGGCAAAAATGTCCAGCCTGTATCCGCTGATGTTGGCACGGCTTGCTGCTTCATTGAGTTTAGCGCCATGCTCGCTTCCCGCTTCGATTTGGATCGATTCGGTGTATTTCCCCGGATGTCTCCGCGACAGGCAGATTTGATGATTACCGCAGGCACAATTACGATGAAGTACGCTCCTGTTTTGGTGCGGCTTTACGAACAAATGCCGGAGCCCAAATATGTGATTGCAATGGGGGCTTGCACGATTACAGGCGGAATGTTTAGTGCCGATTCTCCTACGGCGGTGCGGGGTGTGGACAAACTAATTCCGGTGGATGTTTATGTGCCTGGATGTCCGCCGCGGCCTGAAGCAATTATGGATGCGATCGTCAAACTACGCAAGAAGATTGCTAACGAGAGCTTGCAAGAACGGCAAAAGACGGAACCAACCCACCGCTATTACACCCGCCCTCACCGGATGAACGTTGTGTCGCTGATTCATGACGGAAAATACCTGGAAACCCATCAGGTGTCGCCGCCAGAACTTGTCTCCTCTGGATTGCCTGTTTTACGGGAGTTGGAATCGATTCGGGCGATCGAAGCTCGATCGTGATTGAAATTCACATCTTGCACGAGTCTCAATCACCAGCAGGATGCCCCCACAAAACAAAATGATTTTTGTTTAAGAGCAAATTTGATTATATCACTAGGCGATCGTTTTTTCAGATGTTCGTCTAGTGATATAATCTTTAAATATTGCCATTCTGCAAGAAGAGCTATACATAATACTTAGGACTGCTTAAACCATGCCTCTACAAGAAGAGATTGACAAAACAAGGCAAGAAATTCGGACAGATAGCTACTCAATGTCTATTGGCGAGTGGATCAGTCTTTATGAGAGTAAGGAAATCGATATTCACCCAGCTTTTCAAAGGTTTTTTCGTTGGTCGGATTCTCAAAAATCCAGGTTTATAGAATCAATTCTTTTAGGTATACCGATTCCACCAATTTTTGTCAGTCAAAGAGATGATGGGATTTGGGATGTGATCGATGGTTTGCAGAGACTCTCAACCATATATGAATTTGTAGGTATTTTGAAACCATACAATCAAGAGCAAGATACATTTTCTGCTGTCGCCTTACAAGAAACTACATACTTGCCTTCCTTGAAAGGTAAAAAATGGAACGATCCTGACGATAAAGATAACTCTTTAACTCCGGCGCAGCGTTTATTGATAAAAAGAACCAAAATATCCGTCAATATTGTTGAAAAAGAAAGTGATGAAATGATTAAATATGAGCTATTTCAGCGGCTGAATACAGGAGGATCGATTGCTACACCGCAAGAAGTAAGAAATGGCATTCTTTTAATGTTGAATAAAACATTGTATGATTTGATGCGTTCACTGGCCGATCGCGAGTCATTTAAAAGCTGCATTGCTTTGAGCGATCGACTTTATGAAGAACAGTATGATATGGAATTAGTATTGCGTTTTATTCTTTTCTTCGATCGAGATGATGCCAGTATTCAAACGCTGGGCGGTGATGTTAGCGAGTTCCTAACGGCTAGAATGCGTGAAATGGCTATTAAAAAAGATTTGGATAGCCGCCACATAGAGAGAGCGTTTGATGTGACATTCCATATGCTTAATGAAGCTATGGGAGAGGACAGCTTCAAGCGATATAAATCGGAGAATGATAAATTCCTGGGAGGGTTTCTATTATCTGCATATGAGGTGGTAGCACTAGGAATTGGATACAACTCTCAAAATCCAATTCCAACAGACCAAATACGTAATCGTATAAAAAATATTTGGTCAAATCAAACTTATCAAAAGTGGTCGGGAGCAGGAGTGAATGCAGCAAGACGCTTACCCTATCTTATTCCCCTTGGTAGAGAGGAATTTTCCCCTTCATGAAGATCCGAACAGAGGAAGAATTAAGCTATAGATTGGCAAATGATCTTACTTGGCGAAAGAAGGAACTGTCAGCAATGAAATCTTTGATAGAAGCGAAAAATGTTTCTGACCACAAACATAAAGCATTAGTTCGCAGTGGAGTATGTATTCTCTATTCCCATTGGGAAGGTTTTGTCAAGTTAGCAGCAAACTCTTATCTAGAATATGTTATCTCAAAAAAGCTTACCTATCAGGAGCTTTCTAGTAATTTTTTAGCTTTGGCCATGAAAGAAAAACTTAAAGAGGCAAAAGAGACACATAAGCCATCATTGTATATACCTGTTTGTGAGTTCTTTCTTTCCGAATTAAATCAGAGATGTATCCTACCTAAAGATGTAATATCTACTGCATCGAATTTATCTTCTGAGATTTTAAAAGAAATAACTTATATTCTCGGAATTGACTTTTCAATATACTCTACTAAATCGCGAGTAATTGATACCCAGCTTTTAAAGACAAGGAACGAAATTGCCCACGGTGAGGATTCGGTGTTTGATAGGGGTGAATATCTAGAGGTACACAGAGAAATTCTAGAAATGCTCGATATATTTTGTACCCAGATAGAAAATGCTGCTAGTCAGAAAAGTTTCAGGCGCAATTCACCTTAAGACTATGATATTAGAAGTTGCAATTCTTGATGTTAAACCTAATATGGCTGCTGAATTTGAAATTGCTTTCAAAACAGCTTCAGCTCTTATTTCTTCTATGCCGGGGTATATCTCGCACGAGGTGCAACGGTGTATAGAAACCACAAATCGTTATATTTTGCTTGTGCGGTGGCAGAGTTTGGAAGACCATACTGTTGGATTTCGAGAATCCCCAGATTACCAAACGTGGCGTTCCTTATTGCACCACTTTTACGATCCATTTCCGATAGTGGAACATTACGAAGTCATCTTGTAAAGTTTGAAGTCTCAGCATGGAGCAACATAACATATGATTGATATCGGTCTCACTCACATCGCACTGCCCGTTTCAGATGTCGATCGCAGTATTGAATTCTACTCCAAGTATGCTGGAATGCAGGTCGTTCACCGCCGCATTGATGCAGAAGCTGGTGTTGCTGTAGTCTGGCTTTCCGATCGCACTCGCCCTTTTGTAATTGTGCTAATTCAAACAGACTCCGTACATCCCGTTCTGTCTCCCTTTGCACACCTCGGAGTAGGTTGCAAAAGCCGCGAATACATGGATTCTCTCTGCGACAAAGCACGTCAAGAAGGCGTACTGCTTGAGGAACCAAAAGATGCTGGATATCCGATCGGCTACTGGGCTTTTTTGCGAGACCCGGACGGTCACACGCTGGAACTATCCTACGGGCAAGAAATCGGATTTACAGTGGAGGATGCTACTTAAAGTTATAATAAACAAATCGCCCTCCAAACCCGATCGTTTCTCATCTGGAAATAGACTGGAGAATCAAATGACTGCAGCAATCATCGCACCACCCAGAAAAGAATCACCCCTTCTGTTTGAGGGACTCACTTGGAGAGAGTTCAAAGCAGTTGAGCAATTGTTAGACCGTCCAGGATATCGACTTTCTTTCCTGGATGGAGTTTTGGAGATTAAACTAATGCCTGGAGAACCCCACGAAACCGTTAAAGAAAGAATTGGTGCATTGTTGGAGCTTTACCTGCTCATGGCGGGGTTTGACTTTACTCCAACTGGCTCAATGACTCTGGAAAGTGAAACCGGAAAAGTCAAGCGAGAGGCCGATAAATCTTATAAACTTGCTCCTGGTCGTAGGCTACCCGATTTGGCGATCGAGGTCGTGTTTTCCAGTGGTGGCATCAACCAACTGGAGGCATACAAGCGGCTGAAGATAAAGGAAGTGTGGTTCTGGGAAGATGGATTGTTAGAGGTTTATTACCTCCGGGGAGAGGGCAATACACTTTATTATGAAAAGGTTTCCAGTAGTGAGGAGGTGAAAGGGATCGATTTGGATTTGTTGTTGCGTTGCATCAATATGGTGAATCATGTTGATGCAGTTAAGACTTTTCAACAGGCACTCCAGAAATAGCTGGGAATAGGGGATTTCGCCTCCTTTTACCACCTTTGTTGACATCTCAATATCCGCAAAAAGCAATGGGGAATGGCAATGACGCAAGTTGTAATTGTGGGAGCGGGGCCAACTGGTGCGGCACTTGCCTTACTGCTGGTGAAACGAGGTATTGCCACAACGTTGGTTGAGGCTGCAAAAGATTCCTACCGAGTGTTTCGCGGTGAAGCGTTAATGCCCAGCGGATTGGATGCGATCGCACAAATGGGCTTATCCACTATGCTAGAAGGTGTTCCACACCGACAAATTGATGCCTGGGAGTTCATTGTGGGCGATCGGCAACTATTTCGAGTTGATGAACCAATGGGTTCTAATCAACCTTGTACGCTAGTTTCTCAACCGCCATTCCTTGAAGCACTAATTGCAGAAGCTCAATTGCATCCAGAGTTTGAATTTATCTCAGGTGTTCCCGTAAAAGATTTACTGTACAACAACGATCGCATTGCGGGTGTAAAGCTAGGAGATGGGCGAGAAATTCCTGCTGCACTTGTGATTGGTACAGATGGTAGAAACTCGGTTGTACGACAACGTGCAGAATTAGAGTTAGTAAAACAGCAGAAGAGTATAGATGTTCTGTGGTTTAAACTGGCCGCTCATCCTCGGTTTGTGGCGGATAATGTATTTTATTCCATCCTGAATGGCGGTAGCGGATTTAGTGTCTTTCATGGGGCAGAATCAGGAAAACTTCATCTGGCTTGGGTGCTATCGGCAGATGACAAAACCGATTGGAAACACACAGACTGGGCAGAAACTTTCGCATCGCGATCGCCTTTGTGGATGGCGGAGCATTTCCGCAACTGCGCGGATTCGATCGAATCTCCAATGCGATTGTCTGTTGTGGTTGGTCGCTGTCCGCGCTGGTATCGACCTGGAATCATACTTTTGGGGGATGCTGCACACCCAATGTCTCCGGTTCGCGCTCAAGGAATTAACATGGCATTCCGCGATGTAATTGTTGCGGCTAATCACCTTGTACCTTTATTGAAAACAGAGAGTAATTCCGAGGATATTGACTTAGCATTATCGCAGATTCAGGCAGAACGCGAAGCCGAAATTATTCGCGCCCAACAACTTCAAGCACAAGAAGCCTGGAAAGGCGAACAATTGCGAAACAATGGATTTGTGCGTTTATTGATGATGCAAACGGCTCCGTTTTTGGGTGAAAAAATTAAACAATTTTGGGTAAAAGGACAGTATGAATTGCGCCAAGGAGTAACAGAGGTAAAATTGGTTGTGTGAAAAGAGGAAATTAAAATAGCCACCACCTTTATGATTCGGCGGTTGAAACCGCTCCTACACGAACAAAGTCCGCCTTCGCGGACTCAGAAATAAATGCGTCCAGGATTATAAAACTTAGGAGAAGATTTTATGCGATCGACAACTCTCAAAGGACCGATCGGCACTATTCACATCATCGAAGCCAGCCCCCCTGTAACGGCTGGGGAGTCCGAGGCACTGCCGGTGCTGTTCGTGCACGGTATGGCTGTTTCCGCGAGCATCTGGGATGCCCAGCTTGCCCATGTCGCCCGTACCCGACGCGCGATCGCCCTTGACGTGCGGGGACACGGTGATTCTGCACCGCCGGAGGACGGCAACTATGCGCCCGCCTCCTGTGCAGCGGATGTTTTCGCGGTACTAGATGGGCTGGAACTCGATCGAGTGGCGATCGTCGGGCACAGTTTCGGTGCTTGTATTGCCCTCGCAACAGCAGCCAGCGCACCGCACCGCATCGCGCAGTTAATCCTGGCAGACGCACCTGGAGACTTTACCAAGGTGCCTGCAGATGTGCACGAGGCACGCATCGTCCCCTACCAGAGGGCTCTGGAGACGGAGGATTGGCGGGCTGCTGTGGAAACCAGCTTCAACGAGGCGCTGACAGGAAGCACGGCCCCTACGCGCGATCGGATTCTCGCTTGCTTGGCGGCGACTCCACAGGATTGCCTGTGTGGAATGTCTCGCGGGATGTTTGCCTTTGAAGCAGTTGATGATCTCGATCGCTACCTAGCAGCCCCTGGAACACGAGCCCACGCCATT
The DNA here is from genome assembly GCA_030248405.1 of Microcoleus sp. MP8IB2.171. Lineage (GTDB taxonomy): Bacteria > Cyanobacteriota > Cyanobacteriia > Cyanobacteriales > Microcoleaceae > Microcoleus. Next base: position 2,184 of record JARCMA010000028.1, on the reverse strand, counting down.
ATTGCTCCCTCAAACACTTTTTCCTTCAGCCTCCACATCCTCCGTCCCACACTGACGACAACTACGATCGCCGATACTGGACACTGGCTGATGCTGGATGCGCCAGAGGCCTTTGCTAGGGAACTTGATATCTGTTTGGAAGGTGTTTAATATAGATTTCGACAAAATCTGTTAGTTTTACCACGATTCATCGAGGGTTAAGTTGTGGGGATTTTTGAGGATGAAGGCGTTGTTGTCTTTGATTAAGTCACCGCTACAGAGAATCGGTAAGCGTTCTTGATAAGCTTTAATGGCGAGGATGTAATCTTTGTCTGCGAGGGAGGTTTGAATTTTCCGCAATTTGTCAGCAATGACGCCTATTAAGGTTATTTCGCCACTTAATTTGTCGGTGTTAGGGGTGTGAATTTGCATGACAATTCCCTGTAAGGTCATATTGGGGAGTGAGGTGATCAAGTCTGCTAATATTTCAATTTGAGAGCGATTTTCGACAATTTCTAGGGTTTCCATGACTTCGTACATCCGCAGAGCAAAACCGCTGACTTCTGGTTTTAGAGCTAACAAAATTTCGTAGTCTTCGCCTGCTTCATTCTTGCGAGTCCAGATGGATGATTTGTCATCGTCTCGGCTTTGTTCATGCCATCCGTGTTTTTGTAAATAAGCAGCGACTTGAGGCGGTTCTAAGGTTTTGAGAATATCGGGGTCGCGGACTGTTACTATCATAGGAGTTCTCCTGATTCAATGCGCTGCATGAGAGTTTTTAAAGCGTCTGTGTTGAAAATGTTTTGTATGGGTATTTGAACAGTGACAGTGTTTTGATTTTGGGTGGGCGGTAGCCCTCGCAATGATGCCCAGTAGCCACAATAGCGAAGGGAGAGTTCTTGTTGAGATTGGCGCAACCAATCCTCTTGGCTTTCGGGTACTAAAACGATAATCAGAATGCGGGGGACGAAAGGGTTTTCTAGCCTTAATTCTTCATAGTTTTTAACTTCTAGGGGATATCGGATAATTTCATTATCCAGTAATTTTCTGGAGGTGCATTTTATTTGGACATCTAGGCGAGGGCGGCGCGTTGATTGTGATGCTCCCAAACCTGTAAGAATTACGTCAACTCCTTCTGCATCTAAGGGACGCGGGGCTATTTGGAATGAGTAGCTTGCCGCGGCTGTTACCGCATAGACATAAGCATAGCTAAATTCCTCTTTTTGGGTGTTCAGAACCACGCTTATTTTAACCTCGATAATTTTAAACAGGTCTTTACAAAATAGCTAATCATTCATTATCTTGTTCATTGATTACTGATGTATTGTCTGGCATACGCCCTGGACGAGAAACTATAACTACGTCAAAAATACCGTTCATCCTTTTGATTTCACGTAATAAGTGGTGTTCTTCTGTCCTGCGAGAGTCATCCCAGATAAAAGCAATCATTTGTTCATGGGGGGAGCCTTCAGCTAGGTATAAAGACGTATCTTCGGCAATTTCTCCAATAATTTTTTGGGGCCTGTCTCTGCGATACCAAAACTTGATTTCAATAACCAATTTAAGCGAGGGAATTTCTAGGTCTACTCTTGGTTTTTTCTGCCCTACCGATCTAGTATATTCTTCTTCTCTGATATCGGCGAACACCGCAGCTAATAAAAAATATAGCAAATTTTGCACGTGATATTCATTTTCTATGTACCATTGCCGAGGTTTACCGCCCTGTGTGCGTGACTTTTCTTCCCATGTCCAACGTCGAAGTCCCGCTGGAACTCGTTTTAATAATTTGCTAACATCTTCCAAGCTAAAGGAGCCTAAAGCAGATTGAGAAGAAATGAGCAACCCTTTTTCATAATTTTCTTTAACTGCCTTCAAGTTTGACAGATGAGTCTCTAAATTCGTTTTAAGATCCCAGCCCGAGGATACTTCAATTAAGGTTCGCTGACTGCTAGTTAATGGGATAACTTGATCGAGAAGTAACTTGTAGTTAGTCTGCCACTCTTGCCAATCATAATCTCCATCCAAGACATATCTGTCAGGCGCTTGTCTAAGTGGTTGACAGAAACTGCCAGATCCAGGAGGTGAATACCATTCTCCGGGTATGACTTTTGGTTCTTCCTTACTTACTATGCTAAATCAATAGCTAAATCAGTAAAAATATCGAAACAAATATATAGAAAAGTAAATCAAGTCCTTGTCCAGCTT
>JARCMA010000230.1 GCA_030248405.1 Microcoleus sp. MP8IB2.171 | reverse complement strand
TTGAATAAGTCGGGGTTCTGACTATTCTGTTTTTTAGTGGCAATTTGGCTTAAATACCCCCTTTATTTCTTAGCCCGCGAAGGCGGGCTTTGTTTGTGTAGTAGCGGTTTCAACCGCCGAATTATAGCTACAATAAAATGGCATTTTTGATAGCTTGTTTGTTGAGCCGATCGCCAATTTGAGATTCGCTACTTTCTGGACTTTCTGCTGTTGTTTCTGATGTTTTAGCCGGCGGTAGTGGTTCGAGCAGTTTGGATTGAGCTTCCTGAATTGAAGGGTAATTTGCAGCCCAGGATGAAATCGCTTCTGCAAGAACATCGCTGTCATCAGATAAAGGTTCAATTAGCTGCGCTAGTTCGGTTAATTGTTCGGCCGAGAAGAGCGATCGCTGTTGAGTTAATAGTTCGATCAACGAGTCGATATTTTGTTCGGAGACTGACATTGATTCGCGTTGGATTTTGTGAATTGTTTGCCGCACAAATTCGGGAGACAAATCTAATAATTGTGCGATCGTCTCTAAATTCATTCCAAACGCTATCATCCGACGAATGGCTTCTAACTTCGCCTGCTGCTCACCTTGTTCGAGTCCTTCTTCTAAGCCTTCTTGCTTGACTTCCTGGTAAAATCGAGTTTGTCTGAGTTCGCTTAAATTCAACATGGCGGCAATTTCCTCGCGGCTTTTTTGGGGGAGTTTGTAGACAATAATTGTTTCGATGAGGCTGATTAAATCGCGTAAAACGGTGGGATCGGACAACTGCTGTCGGGCCATTGCGATCGACTGCCGTGCTTGTTCTGCTGCTGTCTCTGCTGGCTCGATTACCAGTTTAACAATTTTCACTCCCAGCGATCGATCGGCGGCTTCTGGCAATTCATCGAGGTAAATCCGTTGCACCCGCTGACTGGTTAATAGTTCCTGAAATTCCGCCAAGTAAAATGGTTTTTCCGGTGCTTCGGTTGTGGGCAGAAATAACCCATCGATGCGGAATGCCAGTTGTTTGATTTCACGGGATGTGAATTCATAGGCGGCGGCTTCGTCTGGAGGGCGATCGATTAGTTCAAAGAAGAAGCTGGGAAATTCTTGAAACAGGCTGTAGAAAATGGTGTCTGTTTTCATGAGTTGTCGATGGGAATCGAAGATGATACTATACCATGCCAAGAGAGGAACAACCATGACACAAGAACCCATTATGGGAGAAATCGATTTTTAGGCTGGGCAACATTTTATGCTATTGTCAAACTTGATTTTTACAGGAAATTTCGTATAAAATGGTCGATAACAAAGATACTATAGAAGTGCCTTTACGACCTCTTGTTTGGATGGGAGACTCTCGCAAAAATATCCGCGAGTTTCCTGAAGAGGTACAAAAAGCGGTAGGTTATGCGCTACAACTGGTGCAAGCTGGGGAAACACCTTTGTCAGCCAAGCCCTTTAAAGGGGTGGAAAGCGGTGTGTATGAAATCGTCAAACGTTACGATACCGATACTTACAGGGCGGTTTATGCTGTCAAGATTGGTGACAAAATTTATGTGTTGCACGCTTTTCAGAAGAAATCAAAGCAAGGGATTAAAACCCCACAGGCTGATGTTGACTTAATTAAAAAACGCTATCAAGACGCACTAGCTAGGGAGGAACAATTATGACACAAGAAACTATTTTTGAAGAAAGCAGCGGTAATGTATTTGCTGACCTTGGATTGGCAGATGCTGACGAACTTTTTGCGCGGGGTAAAATCGGAATTCAGGTACTTCGTCTGTTAAAACAGCGCAACTTGGAACAGCGTGAAATGAGCGAATTACTGGGCATTCCACAACCAGAAGTCTCTCATTTAATGAACGGAGAGTTTCAACGGTTCAGCGAGGGAAAACTACTGCTTTTCCTCAAGCGACTCGATACGGAAATTACCTTACATCTTCGCCCTCGTAATGGGGGAAATCAATCTGCTGAAACTGTGATATTGCTATAGGACTTTGGGGAACCGATCGCCTTGTTGAATTTTTTCGCAAAGGCGATCGGGACTCCTAGCTTTTATCTATTTGACTCGTCTCATCTTTCTGCAATGCTGTCAGGATTTGAAAGCACAGCTTGAGCATAAACAGCAGAAATCCTGCATGGGGATTGAGGCAAGTGGCAACGCCCACCACTGCAAACTCGGTTACTTTGAGCCATTTTTTCTTATTTGAAATCTTCATGTTGGTCATCTTTGTTGAAACTCTCAACAATCTGCCAAATGCAAGCTAGGAGGCTGGTTTTAGATACGATAGCCTACCGCTCAGGTTATGTACAAGTTTGTCCAAGTTACGATCGCGTCGCTATAATTGGAGAAACCTGAAACCACTACATGACGGAACCTAGCGGACGATCTCTCAGACTATCGCCACCTCAACTGAAAAACGCGGACATCGCATTAGCAAAATTTGGTAGCAAATCAGATTTGGCTGCTGAATTAAAGATGTCGCGTACCACCATCAGCAATTTTTTTAAAGGTGAACCTGTTCAGCGCAAGCAGTTTCTTTGCATCTGCAAAAAGCTCAAACTGAAATGGGAACCTGACGATGAACAGGTTCAGGAGAAAGGTAAACCAACGAATTCACCTTTAGATCCCCCTCTGGAGAGCCTGAAAGATGATATTGATGCGTTAGTTCAGGAAGTGCGATCGCGCCTACTACCTGTCATCACTGCCCCAGGTAGCCCCATTGGCACAATGAAAATGTTGTCCGTGAGTAAATCTGTGCCAGTGGACAAAATTTACATTGACCTGAATGTGTTGGAACAACTGAGTTGTACATCTTATTCTTCTGACTGGCGGCCAAAGTTTGACCCAGACAATCGTGAGAATTTCGATCGCTTCGGTTTGAGCCGGGCACAGAAACGAGTAGAGGCGCTCTGGGCCGTCAAAAAGTATCCAAAATTAATGGTGTTGGGGAAACCGGGATCAGGCAAGACAACGTTTCTCAAATCCTTGGCAGTAACGTGTATTCAGCCAGAGACAGAGTTATTTGCTGATTTAGTACCGCTGTTTGTGACGTTGCGGGATTTTGCCGAAGAGGTATGCAAAACGCAGTCGTGGAATTTGTTAGATTATTTGACGTTGCTATTGGTAAAACAGTCCAACAGATGCGACGATCGCGCCAGTGCAGAACAGATTTTAACGCAGGGGCGATCGTTGGTGTTGCTGGATGGTTTAGATGAAGTGCCTCCAGAGGATTTAAAAAATGTGCTTGATGCAGTGCGAGAGTTTGGATACCGCGTCAACCGATTGATCATCACCTGCCGAACCCAAAGCCAGCAATATCTGGACGGCTTTACGGATGTGGAAGTAGCTGACTTTACACCGCAACAGGTTGATCGATTTGTTGATAACTGGTTCAAAATCGTCGATGCAGGTTCTCATGAATCCCTTGCACCCCAGTTAAAGCAGGAACTTCGAGCTACAGAGAACAAAGCCATTGCAGAACTAACGATTACACCTGTACTGCTAAGTTTGATTTGTGTGGTATTTCATGGGCAAGGCAAGCTACCTGAAAAGCGCTTTAAGCTTTATGATGATGCGATGCGTAAGTTATTGACGCGACTAGAATGGCGGAAAATCATTGATGAGAGATTAACCTTGGCTGCCAAAGAGAAGTTTTTAGCAGAACTAGCATTCATGCTATTTCAGAATAATGACTATTTCCCAGAACAAAAAACTCTGGAAGAATTCATGGAAAGCTACTTTGAAGTTGACTGCTTTGTTGCTAGAGAAATGCTAAAAATCTTTGAGATAGAAACCGGGCTGCTAATCGAACGCTCCGCAGGCTACTGGTCTTTTTCTCATTTGACGTTTCACGAATATTTCGTCGCACAAAAGATTCTTAAATTCAATGGCAAAGCTACTGATGCAGAGATCAAGCAATTATTAAATCGTCATTTTATCGACAACAATTGGTCTGAAGTATTTTCTATGATTATGGAGCAAATAAAATGAATAAGGATGAATATGTCCGATCGATGAAGCAGGCACTTGATGAATCTATTAAAGAAGATAATGGCATTCAAAAGTTTCTAGTATGGTTGTACGAAAAAACAACATCACTTGGTTCTCACTATCAAGAATCCGCTCTAAGGGCTTTTTATTGTGACATTGTTGAAGGAACAAAAAGCATGAACCGTGAAATATCTCGAATGCTGGATAGTAAGCTTGATAAAGATATTGACAATGTTCGAGGAATCGCCGAGCAGTTGAGGGATTCAGAGTATGATGGCATCTCTTTTAATCCAAGCAAATTGCATAAGCGGGAACTTAACAGTCTCATACAACAAGCTAGAACATTACCTGCTGTAGACATCGTAATAGATCGAAATATCGCTATGGAGTGCAAGCGGCAAGAAGGCGGAATGGGATATTTACGTCAAGCGGCTGCTTTGCTTATCCGAGAATCTGATAAGCAGTTTCAGGAACAAATGGTGTATTTTATAAATATATTTCCTGACCGCGATGATCTTTATGCAATAAAAGAATGGAGACAGAGGCTAAGTTCACCACTATCTCGGTATCGAAATCTAAAGCTTGATTGGCAGTTCACTGAGGAACAGAAACAACTGTTGAATAAATACTATGCTGCCAACAAATTTTTATTAGATATCTTGCGAGAAAGTAATGTCAGCCCAGAAGTGCAAAAGGAAATTCAAGATACGTTGTTGTTACCTATTGTTGAAATCGAAAGGCGTAAAAGTGGTATTACTAGAAAAATAGTATTAGATTGCCTACACGAAAGCAATGCCATTCCAGAAGTAAAAGAGACTCAAGAGACGTTGTTTTTACCCACAGTTGAAATTGAAATATGTAGTAGCAATGAAGTACAACAGCAGGTTCAAAATATGCTACAATCTCCTATCGATGAAATTCCACAGCATCAACAAGAAAACAAGCAAGATAAAGCTGTATTTTCAGTAAATATCGATTTTTATGTAACAATTTTTTTCTACTCTTCTTTCTTACTAGCTTTAATTTTATACATAGTTTTTATCACTGTATTCAAGTAGGATATATGGATTTTATAAGTTGATTTGTTAATTGAGCGATCGCCTTTTTTAGCCACACGATCTGTAGTGTGACTGTGTAATATCGTTTCCGGTTGGATCGGAATGATTTAACCGCAGAGGACGCAGAGAACGCAGAGGGAGACAAGAGAGATGAATAATTCCGATGAAGAGCGGATTCGCTATAAATCCTGTCTTATCTAATTTCGGCAGGGTTTATTTGAATAAACCGTGCCTTGAGTATGCTTAAATAAGTTGAGACACATACTAGCCATATTGAAACCCGTGAATTTTCAATCAGTCATTGCCACCTTAAACAAATTCTGGAGCGATCGAGGATGCCTGATCGCCCAATCCTACGACACAGAAAAAGGTGCAGGAACCATGAATCCCCACACCTTTCTCAGAGCAATTGGGCCTGAACCTTGGTCTGTCGCCTACGTCGAACCCTGTCGCCGTCCCACCGACGGACGCTACGGCGAAAATCCCAACCGCTTTCAACATTACTATCAATATCAAGTCTTAATTAAACCATCTCCTCCTAATATCCAAGAAATCTATTTAGACTCGCTGAGAGCATTAGGAATTAAACCAGAAGACCATGACATTCGCTTCGTAGAAGATAACTGGGAATCTCCGACTTTAGGAGCTTGGGGTGTTGGCTGGGAAGTCTGGCTCGATGGCATGGAAATCACTCAATTTACCTATTTTCAACAGTGCGGCAGCATTGATTGTCGCCCGGTTTCGATTGAGATCACCTACGGACTTGAACGTCTGGCAATGTATCTGCAAGAAGTCGATGCGATGACCAAAATTCAGTGGAAAGATGGCATTACTTATGGCGATGTTCACCTGCAAGGAGAAATAGAACAGTGTACTTATAACTTTGAAGCTTCTAATCCAGAATTGCTGTTTACTCTATTTGGACTTTACGAGCAAGAAGCCGAACAATTGACACAAAAAGGATTGGTTTTGCCTAGTCTTGATTATGTGCTAAAATGTTCGCACACGTTCAATTTGCTCGATGCTAGAGGTGTGATTTCGGTAACGGAAAGAACTCGCTACATTACTAAGATTCGGAATTTGGCGCGGCGTGTTGC
>JARCMA010000229.1 GCA_030248405.1 Microcoleus sp. MP8IB2.171 | reverse complement strand
GCCAGATTATTTGTTAGCAAAAGACCTAATTTTGCAGATTATTGGTGATATCAGCGTTGCCGGTGCTAACTACCGGACAATGGAATTTGCGGGTGATACAGTCGATCGTTTGACGATGGAAGAACGGATGACGCTGTGCAATATGGTGATTGAAGCTGGCGGCAAAAACGGCACGGTGGCTGCGGACAAAACTACCTTTGATTACGTTAATCCTCGCACTAATGTGCCGTTTGAGGCATTTTACACCGATGCTGATGCTACATTTTATAGCGATCGCACCTACGATGTCAGCAAATTAGAACCAGTCGTCGCCAAACCGCACTCCCCCGACAACCGCGACTTGGCCCGCAACTGCCGCGATGTCAAGATCGATCGAGTTTACATCGGTTCCTGCACCGGCGGCAAAACCTCCGACTTTTTGAATGCAGCCCGCATTCTCAAAGGAAATGAAGTCAAAGTTCCGACTTATTTAGTACCAGCAACTCAGAAAGTTTACGACGATTTGTTTGTCACAAAATACGACGGTCAAACGCTGTCGGAAATCTTCTTAGCAGCAGGCTGCATCGAACCCGCAGCGCCTTCTTGCGCCGCTTGTTTGGGTGGCCCGAAAGATACTTTTGGGCGGATGAACGAACCCGAAATTTGCGTATCTACAACTAATCGGAATTTCCCCGGCCGGATGGGTAACAAAGAAGCGCAAGTTTATCTAGCTTCGCCTTACACGGCGGCGGCTTCGGCGCTAACTGGATATGTCACCGATCCGCGCGAATTCCTGCGTTAGAAGTTGTTAGCCATGTTTAAAATCTTAGATCCCCGACTTCTTAAAAAAGTCGAGGATCTGGGTATTCTGTTTTTTTATATGGGTTTACCGATCGCTGAACGTGACAGCGATCGGCTAGTTAAAATAAAATGAAAATAACTATCTATATCAAATCTCAAAACTCATGATAAATCCTAAAATTTTGGGTAAGATTACTACCACATTTGCCCTAATTGCTATTACCCTATCATGCAGTTCAACCAAGATAGTAACTCAATCACAGAAGAAAGCAGAAAAGCTACAGCCACAGGTTGCTTACGACAATTTAATCGTTGACCCTGAATCAGAATATATTATGATTCCAGTTATCCTATCTAGCGATGAAAAAAAAACTGAACACAATCCTATCTCATCAAAATTAAGTTTTTCAAGTGACCATCGTATGATTGGTTACAATATGATTTTTTACAACAAAACTAACGGGCAATCTAATATTTTATTAAACAGAAAAGCGTTAATATCTAAATTTGAATATTTGCTAGGTAAAAAAAAGCCAGAAAATCCCAGCAATCAAAATGGACAAACAAGTCAAGCCAAGCAAAATCCCTCAAAAAAAGTATCCAGCAAGCCCCAGAATCAGTTGCTGTTATTTCACATAATAGATAGCGACACAAACGCTGATGGCAAACTTGACGATGCAGACGCAATCGTTGGATATTTATCTAACTTGGGAGGCAAATCGCTTCAGGCAATCACTCCGCCCGATACCCAGTTAATGAGTTGGGTATTTGATGAAAAGAGCGGCGGGATTTTTGTTACAATTAGAAAAGACTCTGATGGCGATCGCAAATTTACCGAAAAAGATGATATGGATTTTGTCCGAGTTAATGTCAGCCAACCCAATATTGGCAAAGAGATGATCGACGGTAAAACTCGGCAAGAATTGCAAAAAATTATTCTTAATTCAAAGTAAACATAAGGTGCACACCCTACTTTAATTGACAGGAGATTTGCTTTGAAAACACTATTTTTGGCTTGGCAAGACCCGGGCAGCAGTTCTTGGTTTCCGATCGCAAAATTGACATTTAACGGTAAAGAATACCAGTTCAATTATACAAATGGTGTTCTAGAAGCTAAACATAAGTGCAGGTTTGAACCCTTGCCATCTTTCCCTGATTTCAATAATGTTTACACTTCACAGAAACTGTTTTCCTTGTTTTCCAATCGAGTGATGCCGCGATCGCGCCCTGACTACCCTGAATTTGTACAGTGGTTGAATATCCCTGAACACGAACATCACCCAATTGCTTTATTGGCGCGCAGCGGAGGCAAACGGGTAACTGATAAATTTGAGGTGTTCCCTTGTCCAGAACCGGATGAAAATGGACATTACTGTATCCATTTTTTTGCAGATGGACTGCGATACCTTTCAAAGTCGGCAATTGAACGGATTAATCGGCTTCAAGTGGGCGAACTTTTGTATTTAGCCCACGAATTTCAAAAAAATCCGCGCGTTTCCCGTCTGCTTCTGTGTACGAAAGATCACTGGATTGTCGGCTATTGTCAGCGCTATCTTGTGGATGATATTTTTGAAATTATTTCGCAGCATCCAGAATTGGTTCGCGTAGAAGTCGATCGCCTCAATCAACCCCCAACGCCGCTACAGTTCCGCTTGCTGTGCAAGATGACTGCCGATTGCCCGCAAGGCTTTCGACCCTTCAAAGGCCCGATGTACCAGCCGGTTAGCAGTGATGTTTTAGCTGCAAGTGCGATCGGATAATCAGCAACAATTAGTAAAATTCTCATCACAAAGTTAGGGAAGAACCCAAGTTAATTATTTTTAATTCCTGAGACCCACTCTGGAAGAAATTTGATCTAGAATTAGAAATAGACTGGGTTTGTTGAATTGTTTATAATTGTATGATTCATCGGGCAACTTAAGAAACCCGGTTTGTCGATCGCACAACTAGATAAAATTGCAAGTATTCGGTAAATAAACGTGATGATTACAATCGTGATGGGAATCTCAGGTTCTGGCAAAACTACTGTTGGCAAGTTGCTGGCGCAATCTCTCAATTGGGATTTTAGCGATGCCGACGATTTTCACCCATCAGCTAATATCGAGAAAATGAGTCTGGGCGTTCCTTTAGAAGATGCGGATCGCCTTCCTTGGCTATTACTATTGCAAGCTACAATAGACAGGTGGCTGTTAGAAAATAAAAATGTGGTTTTGGCTTGTTCTGCTTTAAAAACATCTTACCGCGAAATGCTCTACCGCGACCAACAGGGGATAAAAATAGTTTATCTCAAATGTTCTTTTCAGCTATTGGCAGCCCGGTTAACAAGTCGCGAAAATCACTACATGAAAGCAGACTTGCTGTTAAGTCAGTTAGACAGTCTCGAAGAACCTGAAGATGCAATTATCATAGATGCTTCGCAGCCGTTAGAGGTAATCGTGCGCCAAATTAGAAATCATCTGATGTGCGGTTAATAGCCCACAATAAAACCTCTAATACCAAATCTGGCTTAAATACCTGTTTATTTTTTAGTCCCTCTCAGCTAAGACGAGAGTTTGTATAGTAGCGATTAAAATCGCCGAGTCTTATCGAAGCTTTTTAACGGGGGTTTAGTATAAGAATTATTTTTTTTCAGCTTCCGGGTTTCTGAACCAAATTTAGCCCCCTCTCCGTTTCCGGGGGAGAGGTTTGGCGTGCTAATGTTTGTACAAATACAAGAAAGCTTCTACTTCAGCGGCGGTTGGTTGAGATCTAATAGCCCCGGGTTTCATCGCTGTCATCGCACCTACCGCACTGGCATAAGTTACAATTTTTTGGGCTATTTTGGGCTCGGCTAGATTCTTAATTCCATGCTTGCACAACTGCCGCACAAAACCCGCCAGAAATGCGTCGCCTGCACCTGTTGTATCCTCAACATCTACTGCAAAGGCGGGGATTTTTCCTTCATTTTCCGAGATACAATAGGCGCAACCTTTCTCGCCCGCAGTCACCAAAACGCCTTCTACAGAATCGAGGCGGTAGGTAATAGCTCCAGCGTCGGTAGTTGCAAACAACCATTCTGCTTCTTCCTCAGATAACTTGACAAAATCAACTTTTTTTAAAATTTTTATAATGTGCGCTTTTGCTTCGTCTGGATTTGGCCAAAACACGGGACGCCAATTGATGTCAAGTATAATTTTAACATCGTACTGTTCCGCTAGATCGAGCGATCGGGCGATCGCCTCTCGACTTTCAGGATAAGCTAATTCTAAAGTACCTAGCACTAAATATTCGGCATTTTCAAACAGCACTTCGGGTAGTTGTGCAGCCAGGAGGCGGGTGTCTGCAAACTCCGCAGTATCAAATTTGCCAAAATCGGCAAAATTTCGATCGCCCGCTTGATTCCGCAAGACATAAACTTGCCGCGTCGGCGCACTTGGATGTCGCTGCACTCCAGCGATATCAACCCCTACTTCTTGCAATACCTGCACTAAGGAATTCCCCAATTCATCCCCACCTACAGCACCGATAAATCCCGCCGCCGTCCCCAATTTAACCAAAGCACAGGCAACATTAGCAGGAGCTCCGCCGGGATATGCCGTCCAAGCTTCTACCTCTTCGAGAGATACTCCTGGTTTGTCTGCTAAACAATCAAATAAAACTTCACCCAGACACAGAACGCGAGGATAAGTCATAGAAATTTGAGATTTGAGATTTGAGATTTTAGACCAGCAGTAGACAGGTCAATAATGATTTTTAACCCATCCCAGAAAAATTGCAAGCTATTTTTTTATGGCTGCTCCTATAATATCAGACTTACTGATATTGGCAGTTACTCCCTAAAGGCTGAAATATAGTGCGGGCTTATCATTTAGTTGTTTTACGCGCAAACATCTGCAGGTTGGGCCCGGATGTCAGATGGGCGTAGGTAAAGGCAGCATCCGCCACCCGACGCACAAGCAGTGCAAGTGGCTGCCCGTCTTGGCGTGTGCGCGCTGGGTTTGCACTCCTGGCGATTCTGCAAGCGAGTTGGTGCTTCGGGCCCGAAAGAGTAGCACAACAAATTTAATTTTCTCTTCATACTCGATCCCTCATCCTTTAGAATTGTAGATAGGTAAATATGCAGACATAGGAAAAATTTATGAGTGGGATTGTCTCTGGGACCCCTGTCACCCTGTCGGACAGAGAATTGCAAGTGGTAGAGTTAGTAGCGGCGGGATTGACTAATGAGAAAATCGCCGAAAAGTTAGAGATTAGCAAGCGTACAGTTGACAACCACATTAGCAATATCTTGAACAAGACGCGCGCTGACAATCGAGTTACCCTTGTACGCTGGGCCTTGCAGTGGGGGAAGGTATGTATGGACAATATTAACTGCTGCCCTTTACCGCGGCCGATCGATAAAGAAGTATCTTAAGTAGGGATTTTGGTTGGGGACAGGCAAAGAAATGATGCAAACGGCACAAGAAAAACAACTCCGCTATCAAATTCAAAGCCCTGGATTGCCGCTGGCGGTGTATCGCGAAGTGGCGGTCCATTTGCGTCAAGTTGAAGGGGTGGAAACCGGTTTAATTCCGCAGCAGTCGCAGCGGTTTGATTACTACGACAGCCAAGTTGGGGGTTTGTGGATACTGTATCCTGAAGGGTTCGATTTGGCAGGTCGCCAGCGGGTCGATCGCATTTTGGCTTATTATGGCGATCGTTACGGAGCGTGGGAATTATTAAGTCATTAGTTATTGGGAATTGTTAGGTGTTGACTGTTGACTGTTGACTGTTGACTAATAACTAATAACTAATAACTAATGACAACTGACAACTGACAACTGACTAACATTCATGAATGCAATTAAAACTTTACCGGGAACGCGGGATATTTTGCCCGCTGAAATTCAATATTGGCAAAATATAGAAGAAGTCGCTAGAACCATTTTAAAAAAAGCGGCTTACCGAGAAATTCGGACGCCAATTTTTGAACAAACATCTTTATTTGAACGCGGCATCGGCGAAGCTACCGATGTTGTGGGCAAAGAAATGTACACTTTTAAAGATAAGGGCGATCGATCGACTACTTTGCGTCCAGAAGGCACCGCCGGAGTAGTCCGAGCTTTTATTCAAAACAGTTTGTACGCAGCAGGAGACGTGCAGCGTCTGTGGTATGCGGGGCCGATGTTTCGCTACGAACGCGCGCAAGAAGGAAGACAGCGGCAGTTTAATCAAATTGGCGTGGAAGTCTTGGGGAGTGCCAATCCTCGTGCGGATGTCGAGGTAATTGCGATCGCCTGCGACATCCTGCAAGCGATCGGTTTAACGAATTTGCGCCTCGATATCAATTCAGTCGGAAACAAGCAAGACAGACAAAATTATCGGCAAGCATTGATCGATTATTTTACACCGCACAAAGAGGAATTAGACGCGGATTCCCAAGACCGCTTGACTCGCAATCCGCTGCGGATTTTGGACAGCAAAAACCAGCGCACTCAAGAGATTGTCGCTGGTGCTCCCAGCATTTTGGAATATTTGGGTGATGAATCGCGATCGCACTTCGAGCAAGTGCAGCTTATGCTCACAAATTTAGGAATTAGCTATCAGTTAAATCCCCGATTAGTGCGCGGTTTAGATTACTATACCTACACCGCTTTTGAAATTATCTCCGACGATTTGGGAGCGCAAGCCACAGTTTGCGGAGGCGGCCGCTACGACGGTTTAGTCAAGGAATTGGGCGGCCCAGATACGGCAGCAGTCGGTTGGGCAATGGGTATAGAACGGTTGATTATCCTGCTGCAAAAGTTGCAACCTCTGCCCGTTCCGCCGTTGGATTTTTATTTGGTATCTAGGGGCGATAAAGCCGAACAACAATCGGTATTGTTAGCTCAAAAATTGCGGAGTGTTGGCTTTAGTGTAGAGATAGATTTGAGCGGCAGTGCGTTCGGAAAACAGTTTAAAAGAGCCGACAGAAGCGGTGCAGTTGCGTGTTTAGTTTTGGGAGATGCGGAAGCTGAAAATGAGACTGTACAATTGAAGTGGTTGGCGAGTGGTGAACAAAGTGCGATCGGCCACTCTGAACTACTAGCCATGACAGACGAGCTAAAACAGAAGATACAAGCCTACACAAACGAAGACGGCGGTTGAGACGGCGGTTGAGACGGCGGTTGAGACGGCGGTTGAAACCGCGTCTACACAAGCAAAACCCGCCTCCGCGGGTTGAAGAAGACCGGGCAGTTGAAATTACCTGATTTTCTTCAGTCCGCGGAGGCGGACTTTGTTTTTGTAGGCGCGGTTTCAACCGCCGTCTGCATTTCGTTTTTGTAGGCGCGGTTTCAACCGCCGTCTGCATCTACAGAAAACGGCAATTAACATTAATCCCAAAAACAAAAAGGTATAATTAAAAATTAAACCCCCATAACATCTGATAAACTATGTTAGTAGCAACTAAAAATCCTCCCGCCAAACTAATAGTAACCTGGCCCTTACTACCAGACGACTTTCAACTACCGGACGACCCCGTGGAAGACGAAACCCAACCCTTAATAGCCGCAGCATTGCGCCAACCTCTAACCGCAATTCCCGAATTAATGCAGGATGCCTTAATACTTTCTAATTTTGCCCTTTGTGCCGGAATTAGTTTTCCATCCTCCACCATTGACGAACAGCGGACTATTTGCAAAGCACCCGATTGGATGTACGTAAAACCAGTAAATCCCAAAAATGTCTCGCAAGTCCGCCGCAGTTACACACCGCACACCGAAGGAACTATCCCCCAAATCGTGATGGAATTCCTCTCGGAAACTTACGGGGAAGAATACTCCGTTGAGTTTAAGCAGCGAGTGGGTAAATGGTTCTTTTATGAGCAAATTATCAAAGTACCAAGATACGTTATTTTTCGAGCAACTACCGCTCATTTAGAAGTTTATGCTTTAGAATCGGAGCATTATCGACTGGAAGAACCCGATGATAACGGACGTTTTTGGATACCTGGATTAAACTTGTTTTTGGGTATTTGGGAAGGTAGCCACGAATATAGAACTGGCTATTGGCTGAGGTGGTGGAATTCCGAAGGTGAGTTATTGTTGTGGTCGGAGGAGCGGGCTGAGCAAGAACGGCTGCGGGCCGATCGCGAAAGTCTCCGCGCTGAAAGATTGGCAGAAAAATTGCGTCAAGCGGGGATCGAGTTAGATGACGAAGAGTGAAAAATCAATTTTAGATATTAGATTGCCGATTCGAGTTTTTTGGTCAATCTAAAATCTATAAAATTTCTTAATGATTGAAATGCTCCTATGTTTGGTATAATAGCTATCCTGTATTGCGAGCATCTTGCCTGCCCTAGTAGCACTTTCAAATAATATGTTGATTGAACGTCTAAAGCCGATCGCCTGGAAAACCAAACCGCAACTGATATCATTGTTTTCAGGTTGTGGTGGCATGGACTTGCCATTCCACAAAGCCGGATTTGAAGTAGTTTGGGCGATCGACTCCAATCAATACGCCTGCAAAACTTTCAGCAGAAACATTGCTGATGTCATCGTCAACGACAGCATAGAAAATATAGACATTGCACAAGTTCCCGCAGCAGAAATATGTATAGGAGGCTTCCCCTGTCAAGACTTTTCAATGATTTGGAAGCGTCCCGGACTTGAAGGAACCAGAGGAAATTTATATACATACTTTCTCGATTTTGTCAACAAAAAAAAGCCCAAAGCTTTTGTCGCAGAAAATGTCAAAGGTTTATTAAGCGCTAACAATTATCAAGCAATTAAACAAATAATTTCCGACTTTGAAAGTATAGCGCCTGGTTACTTAGTCAAACCCAAACTCTACAAGTTTGCTGATTATGGAGTTCCGCAATTTCGAGAAAGAGTGCTATTAGTGGGAATTCGGATGGACACCGGCTTTGATTTTGTGCATCCTCAAGCAGAATACGGCCCTAATCGCCAAAATCCTTATCGAAGTGCTGGGAAAGCATTGCAAGACGTAGAGAAAGTGCCTTTTAATAATGAACATCAGAAAATTCAGCCGCGAACCATTGAAATTTTGAAGCGAATTAACGCTGGTGGCAATTTTACTGATATTCCCAAAGATAGCCCCTATTATGTGAAAGGTATGATTAGTCACGTTTATCGGCGAATTGATCCCGAGAAACCGTCATCTACAATCATTGCTGGCGGAGGTGGCGGAACTTGGGGTTATCATTATCCAGAACCGAGATCTTTGACAAATAGGGAGAGAGCGAGATTACAAAGTTTTCCCGATGATTTTGTATTTGAAGGTTCTTTTACGGAAGTGAGGCGACAAATTGGAAATGCTGTTTCACCTGATGGGATTGTGAATGTTGTTAAGAGTTTGATTCCCTTATTTAATGACGAGTATCAGAAGGTCGATTTATACAAGCTAAATCAAAAGTTGCAAATGATGTCAATTAAGGAACGATTAGAACACGCAGAATTAGAGGCTTCAGAACAGCAATTACAATTAACATTTAATTTTTAGTGAAGTGAGGTAACTTAATGTCCATACCTGCCCCAACTCCCGCAACGCCTTATGTGGATATATCTTTATCCAGGGTTGATGCTCAGCAAAAATCCAATCTCAATGCTTTTTTCGGAAAAGGAAGAGAAAGTAAATCGACCGGGAAGGTTATCCCTAGAGATTGGTATGAAGTTGAGATTATAGTAGATACAGAAACAACAAATAATCCTGTTTATCCCCACGGGGATTTTACCGCCCATACTGATGATGGTTCCAATTTTCCCTGTCGCACTCAAGGCGATAATCACAAAAACCTTAGATCCAAGGAAGACTTAAAAATTCTAGGTCGCTGGATCAAAGGTAAGTTAGAACAAAGTGGTGCATTGCATAAATTTGAGCCTGTCACGAGCCAGACATTGCAAAATTACGGCAGAGACTATATCCGTCTCTATAAATTGTCCGATTCTGACTACTACTTAGAATTTTAAGAGAGAGTGATCGCTCTCGCTCTAAAAAATCAAAATACATAAGGGGGGAAAGTCAATGATAAAGTTTGCTCTAGGTCACTACACCGATTTTAAGTTGCCCAGCAACTCAATTATTTCAGAGCAATTACAGCAAACACTTCAGACGGTTTGGGACAGAAAATATGACGATTTATACGAACGAGGTGGAAAGTGCAATGTAGAAGAAGCTTTTGCAGAAGTGATGACAGCCTTTGGGATGCCTAATGATCCAATATCTCATCAGCGATACGTCTATATGGCTTATGGAATAGCATTAGCAGCTAAACCGACCATTAAACATTACTTTCCTGAAGAACGCAAAGCTGATATCGTTGAAGGAATTGTATCTTGTTGGCTGAAGGATGGTTGTGAAATCCCAGAAACTTGGGCAGATACCTTGTTTCCTAATATCAACAAAATTGGAAAATATCAACCTACTGACGAAGCTTATAATATTTTCTATGGGTTGCTGCAAACACTCAACACCAAAACAGCTTATGATGCCATCTTGGATATTTTGTATAATGCAATTACTGGTGATGCCATTTCTGGTTGTACTGAAGCCAGACGAGATATGTTTAATTGGTGGTTGATTGAGGTGATTCCTACTGCCTATGGTTTACAGCTACCATCTATTTTATATTCGGGAGAATGGGAATTTCCGCCGCTGAGTCAGTGCGCGGAATTGATCGGCGTAAATCAACCAAATAACTAATCTGGCACTCTCAAACCTTTAAGCTTTTCCCCTTTCTCCTCCTCCTTCAACCCCTTACACTGCACCAAAACCCCAAATCCTCCCAAACCCATCGGATCTATCAATTGGTGCAACGCTTCCCGCCGGCGCAAAAACGTTGTCAAATCCAATACTTCTGCATCATTTGCAGACAGAGAAGCAATTCTATCGCCCACACCCAATATCATCAAAAACAAAGCCTGCTGAGTAAAACCCATTACCTCCAAACCGCACAATTCCCCTTGTTTTTCCAGCGCCGTAAAATCAGCATGGGCAGTTAAATCCTGCCGCCCGATATTAATATAAGGATTGCTGTGATAGCGGTGGCGGTAATAACATTGCAGCGTGCCATCTGTGCGTCTCGGATTGTAATAACGGTGTGCCGGATGGCCGTAATCAATTGTTAACAGATAACCGCGCTGCAATTTTTCGGCAACTGTTTTAATCCAGTCTAAAGCTGCTAAATTGACTTCGCTGCGATAACCATCCGCATAGACAGTCGCGGACAAATCTATTCCGACTAAATCAAAATATTCGGCAATATTAGGGTTTGAAAGTTCTCCCGCTACTTCAATAAACTTGATCCCAGATTCTTTGTTTTGTTCTTCGGCTGCGGCAACGTAAATTTCGCTAATTTGCCCTTTTTCTACAATAAACTGATGCACTGGAAAAGCATCGACTAATTCGTTAGAAAAAAAACAGCCGACGATAGAGTTATTAGCTATTTCATCCCAATTGCACCACTTGACTGTTTTGAATTCGGCTAATTTTTGCTGTTGTTGTGCCAGCAAAACAGGCGAAATTTCAACAATAATGTATTCTAAAATTTGAAATAAATCGGGATATTGCCGTTGCAGGTATTGCAGCAAATGCACGGCAAATGTTCCCCGCCCAGCGCCCATTTCTACAATAGTAAAAGCATGAGGTTTGCCGAGAATTTGCCACATTTCCACGAATTGCTCGCCCAAAACCTCGGCAAAATCAGCACTCCAGTGAGGTGATGTGATAAAATCGCCTTGTTTGCCGATGTTTGGTCGATCGCCATTATAAT
>JARCMA010000228.1 GCA_030248405.1 Microcoleus sp. MP8IB2.171 | reverse complement strand
TTAAGAAGGGGGGGACAAGAATGCTCTCAAAGTCCCCCTTCTTAAGGGGGATTTAGGGGGATCTCCGGGGCATAAATAATGTTAAGTGAACCGTATTGCGATATAATGAAACCATTAATATTTAGTAAAATGCGAAAATCACTAAAAATAATTATATTTATTGCCTGTTTTTTAATAACAGCAACTGTAGCAATTCTGATAAATTTGTCAGTCCAATCTTTCGCCCTCACCAAAATAGATTTTATCGGCAGAGCAATATTTCCAACAGGTTCTCCGTTTCAGGGAACAGAAATTGGCGGACTTTCGGGGATTACTTACGATGCCGAAAAACAAGTTTATTATGCCATTTCCGATGACCGCAGCAGCAAGGCTCCGGCTCGCTTTTATTCTCTCAAAATAAACTTGGCATCTGGTAAACTGGAAAAAGAAAAGATTGAATTTACTGGTGTCACGACTTTATTAGATGAAAACGGTAAAAGCTTTCCAGAATTAAGTTTAGATCCAGAAGGGATAACTTTTACCGGCAATAGCGTGTTTGTTTCTTCGGAGGGAGATGTCGATCGCCAAATCAATCCTTTCATCAAAGAATTCTCCCTCGACGGTAAACTGCTGAAAACGCTGGCAATTCCTGACCTATTTTTGCCCGACGACAAAGGCACTAAAGGCATCCGCAACAATCTCGCTTTTGAAAGTTTAACTTTAACGCCCGATCGCAAATACCTATTCACCGCCACCGAAAACGCTATGGTACAGGATGGCGCTGTACCTTCCCTCGAAACCGGGAGCCCGTGCCGGATTCTGCGCTACGATGCGTTAAGCGGCAATCCAGATGCCTCCTTTGCCTACATCACCGAACCGCTACCTTCTGGTGCAAATCCTGTGGGAAAATTCACTACTAACGGTTTAGTGGATTTATTGGCGATCGACGATAACCGCTTGCTGAGTTTAGAGCGTGCTTTCTCCCTGGAAACCGGCACAACTATCAGAATTTTTGAGATTTCTCTGGAAAAGGGCGATCGCATAGAAGGGATAGAAAGCCTCAAAAACCGTCTGGGCGAGGTTTCTCCCGCTCAAAAACGGCTGCTGCTGGATTTGGAAACCCTAAAAATTCCCCTAGACAACATTGAGGGGTTGACATTTGGCCCCGAGTTAGCGGATGGTAGCAGAGGTCTGATTTTGGTCAGCGACAACAACTTTAGTCCCCTACAAGAGACTCAGATTTTGGGCTTCCAAATAAAAGTTCAAAAAACCTCTTGACAAAGGGTGAGGTTATAGGCATAATAGAAATTGTGCCTGAAAAAACGGCAAAACGAGGGACAGTAGTTCAATTGGTTAGAGCACCGCCCTGTCACGGCGGAAGTTGCGGGTTCGAGCCCCGTCTGTCCCGTTCTCTCGTAAATCGCAAGTCATAAATCAAAAAGTTAAGCTTTTGATTAAGTCTGTTTTTGTGTGCAAACTCACCTCAGAAACTAGAAACCGGGTTTCTCGCCGCTACGATCGCCTCTAGTTTCTATGTAGCAATAATTTTCAGAGTTTGGGTATAAAATCTAAAATCTAAAATCTAAAATCGTCTGGGGAGTGAGAAAATATGCTCGTTACGCCCATTAAGCCGTCACCGGAAACAACTACACAACGGATAGTATTATCTAATATCAGTTGGCAGACTTACGAAAGCTTATTAGCAGAAGCGGGAGACAAGAGATCCTCGCGATTTTCTTATTCTCAAGGAGTCTTAGAGATTATCATGCCATCAGATTTGCATGAAACTATCAATTGTTTGCTAAAACGGATTGTTACAGCTTTGACTGAAGAGTTGGACATGAAAATTAAGGGATTTGGTTCTACGACTCTCAACCGTGAAGATTTAAAACAAGGTGCAGAACCAGATTCGTGTTTTTATATCCAAAATGTCGATCACATTCTAGGTAGAAGGCTTGACATCTCAACAGATCCGCCGCCAGACTTGGTGATTGAAGTGGATATTACCAGTCCTTCTTCTAATCGGTTTGTAGTTTATACACAGCTAGAAATTCCTGAAATTTGGCGGTATTCGGGACAAAGTGTACAAATTTATCAATTGCAAAATCGGGAATATATTATTTGCGATCGCAGTCCGACATTTCCCATCCTTTCTGTCGCAATGCTCAATCAATTTTTGCAGATGGCAGAAACTCAAGATGATCATGCCATAATTCGGTCTTTGCGTCAATGGGCAAGGGAGCAGTTGCGATCGCCCGACAACGAGCAATAATACTTAACTAAATTTAACTAATTTTAATTGAGGAATCTGCTAAATGTTAGACACAAGCGTTATTTTACAGGAAGTTGAACTTTTTTTTATGCAGCAAGGTAAGGTGTATGAAGCACTCCAAAACATTACTCAAAGTTTGTCGAGAGCAGGCATTGACTATGCAGTAATTGGTGGCATGGCCCTTGTGATGCACGGCTATATCAGAACTACTCAAGACGTAGATTTGTTACTGACACCACAAGGGTTGGACTCCTTTCGATCGATTTTGCTCGGTCGTGGATTTGTGCCTGCCTTTGCTGGTGCTACCAAAATGTTTAAGGATGTGAAGACAGGAGTATCTGTTGAGATTATCACAACCGGAGAGTTCCCTGGAGATGGGAAACCTAAATCAGTTAGTTTCCCTAACCCGGCAGCCGTAGCTGTTGAAAAAGACGGCATTAAAGTCGTTCGATTGGTTACACTGATTGAACTGAAGTTGTCATCAGGTTTGAGCGGTCGCGGTCGATTGAAAGATTTGGCGGATGTACAAGAATTGATTAAAGCTCTGAGTTTGCCTGCGGAATTAGCACAGGATCTCGATCGCTCTGTGCGAGAAGAATATTCCCGACTGTGGATCGATGTTCAGCCTGATGTTTGAAATTAATTGAAGTTCTATTGATTGGACGATCGACTCCCTGCCGCGATCAAAGGTGTGAGGAAATAAAGGATCGGGCGATCTGATATGTCAAAACCAGCGCGATCGGCACTAGGATCGGAATAGCAACCAACAATCCCCATTTGCCAAACCTCAGCTTTTGACCGTCCGATTTGAAGAGGAAAATCACAGCGACAATTCCCATGACTACCCAAAGGCCGCCGAAGCCCATGAATACTGTATATCCTGCGTCTTGCATTGTTTTTACCTGCTTTCAATAGCAATCAATCTTTAATATTAGTTGCAGTCTGTTTCTGCTGACATCTTCTGATAGACCGATCGCACTTACTCAATATGACTCATTTTCAGTTAGACCGGCAGCGGCCTTGAACATCGCACTCAACCCGCGCAGTTCGATCGCTCATAATAGTTGCTAAGTCCTGCCTTCGGGTCAACCTCAGCCGCCAGTCTGCCCAAATTCCGTACAGCCAATTGGCGATCGTCCCAATCACCGGCAACTTAGTAACAGCATAAATCCATCCCATCCCCAAAATCTCATAAATACGGCGAAAAACCTCCACATTTTTAACCGTCGTACCGTC